>DATATI010000070.1 GCA_036268875.1 Polyangia bacterium
TATCGCTTATTGTCGAAAGAATTCGAGCGAACCATCGTTTCAAGCGAATCCGACATTCAACTATGTATGATACGTCTCATGACGCGCCGCCTGGCATTTGGCTGAGTTATTGCGGCCTTTTCCTGTAGGACAGCCTCTCAGTTCGGGATGCTCGGGAATCACTTCCTTCTGTGTCACGATCGGGATTCCCAGCTTCCGCGCGGACTCGAAAAGCTGCTTGCGAAGCGTACTGTAAATGCCCTCCAAAATTTTGTAGTAGCAAAGGAATCGATAGAAGTGACTGGTGGCATTCTTGGCTTCGCGATACAGGGCGTAAATTGGAAGTAAATCGAAAGGAAACGACATGTGCCCCGGAGAGACAACGAGCGTTCGATATGGCGACGTGTAACCTACAATCGACACATTGTTCTTTCGATCTACGCACAAAATGTTTCCGACTATGAGCGGCGCATTGGCAAAGTAAGCTAGGTGATCAATGACTGGGCTTACTGCGCGCAGCACAATCGCCCTTGCCTCCGCCGCTGAGCGAGCCCGACAGCGTGCCTGTATTCCAGAATATTCCCGCTTCTCGTTCAGAACGAACGCGAACTTGCCGGATGAGTTTTCTATGAACAGTCGGTCAACACCCGCCGGAACTTGAAAGAATGAGGTTCCATCGGCGGGGCCGAGATCGGTTTTTATGTCACGTTCGAATCCACTGTCGCGCATCAGAACGGCATGCACGTCAAAGTCGCGCTCTTCCGGATCTCCAAGGCGCTCGTCATCCGTCTGCGACGAAGGCGGATCATAGTGGAAGACCGTCTGGAGATCGCCTGAGATCCCGGGGGGCGCCAATTCGGAGGCTTGCACGCTCACATGATACTGAGGACCCAGCTCTTGGATCACAGGACCGTTCGTCGCCCCGGCGAGGCGGCCGACTGCGCCGCGCTGCTTCGTGCCTTTGCGTGCGGCCCTGCGCTCGCGCTTCTTCCGTGCGCGGATATCGTGTCCCTGCGCCATGCCCTGTCTGCCCAACTACTATTCTACAACAACGCCCCGCAGGGATAATTTTTTATCCCTGCAGGCGCACGGAGCCCCATCCACTCCGCCGCGTTTACTTTCAACGCCGGTATTCCCGCCTCCCTGGACACTTCGTCCGCATTCGCCTTTGCATTCCTTCATCGCCGAACCTCCGCGCCCGCAGGGATAATTTTGCTATGCAGCAACGCCTTTCGTGCCCCCGGTCACTCTCACCCGCCCGCCCGTCATCACCGTCCGCCCGTCCGCCCGCCCGCCAACCGCTGCCTCCCAATCATCACTGCCCGTCGCAAATAATCCCCCAGCGCCAGCATTCCGACCCCGAACGCGACCCACGCCGCCACCCACTGTCCCGGCGAATCCACCAGCAACGCCGCCACCGCCGCGAACTGCGCCACAGTCGCCGCCTTCCCGAAACCGCTGGCGTGAAAGTCGTAGTGCAGCCACTGTCGCAGCACGGGCACGAACCGGTAAGTCAGAGACAGTGGCAATTGACATAACTCTCGCCCGACGATTAATGCCAGCAGCGACAAAGGCGGGTGACGGTAATATTCGATCGCGCCCAACACCGCCGCGACGAACACCTTGTCGCAGATGGGATCCAGCCACGAGCCGATGCCATTGGTGATGCCGCGGCGGCGGGCCAGCATTCCGTCCAGCACGTCGGTCACCCCGGCGGCGGCCAGCACGGCGAACGGCCACCACAGGTGCGCGGGCTGGGTGTCGGTCGCCAGCCAGAACAGCGCGCCCAGCGGCAGACGGCTGAGACTGAGGATGTTCGGCGCGCCCAACCACTCAAGGCGGGGCGGGGCGTTGGTGTCGCCGGGATTTTGGTCCGGATGATCCATGGAGGGGAATCAGTGAGCGGACTTCAGCGTGAGCGAAGGGTAACATTAACGTGATGACCAGCAGCAAAGGGATCAAGGCCGTGCCGGGCGATCAGATCGCCCGCGCGGTGTGGGACGGCGGGACGGCGCGCGTGATCGCCGCCATCACCACGGCCACGGCGCGCGAGGCGGTGCGCCGCCACGGGGCCAGCGGTCAGGCGGCGCTGGCGCTGGCGCGCGGGACGACGGCCGGGTTGTTGCTGGCCACGCTGACCAAGGATGACGAACGGGTGACGTTGCAGGTGATCGGCGACGGGCCGCTGCGCGGGGTGACGGTGGACGCGCGTTCGTCGGGCGGCGTGCGGGCGTACGTCAAGCGTCTGGACGGCGGTTTGGTGACGGCGAACGCCGGACAGCGGGCGTCGCTGGCGGCGGCGCTGGGGCGTGGCGGGTTGGTCAGTGTCATCCGCGACGTCGGCTTGAAGGAAAACTTCAGCGGGCAAACGCCGCTGGTCACCGGCGAGCTCGACACCGACGTCGAACACTATCTGAACACCAGCGAACAGATCGACAGCGCGCTGGCCTGCGATGCGCTGTTCGCGGCCGGCTGGTCCGACATCGTCATCTCGGGCGGCATCCTGGTGCAGGCGTTGCCGGGCAGCGCGGGCAGCGCGGTGATCGAACGGGCGCGCGCGGTGCTGCGCGCGGGGGCGCTGCCACGGGCCCTGGCGGCCACGCCGGCGCCGTCGGCGGAAGAGCTGGCGCGCGCGGTGATGACAGAGCTGGTCCAATCGCCGTCGGCGCTGCCCGGGTCGCTGCCATTGCAAATGCTGGACGTGCGCCCGGTGCGGTTCGAGTGTCCGTGCTCGCGCGAGCGGGCGCAAGGCTCGCTGGCCTTGCTGGGCGGCGCCGAGCTGGCGTCGATGATCGTCGAGGACGGCAAGGCCGAGGTGGTCTGCGAATTCTGCCGCGAACGCTACGAATTCAGCGAAGGCGAGCTTGAAGTGATTCGCCGCGAGACCGCTCCCCGCGCCGGCTTGCCCAGCTGATCGCGACGTCTATCGCGCCGGTTGGCGGGGCGTGACGGTGAACGAATCGAAGGTGTCGCCTTCGCGACAGTCGATGTCGGTCTGGCCCGGCGAGTTCGGGCCGCAGATGGCAACCCCTTCGATTGAATGCGCGCCAAAGTGCAGGCGCACCACGCCGTGATGGATGGCCCGCCGCGACGACCAGGCCGGCTTGGCGCTGCATTGGTCCCACAGACAAGGCGTCGCCGCGTGCTCCAGCGCGCCGCCGCCGATGCCGGCGGTGATGTGGACGACGCCGTCCTGGGGCGCGCTGCGTTCGTAGTTGTGACTGTGGCCGTTCAGATTCAGCACGTATTTCGGGTGCCGGCGCGCCAGCTGGGCCATCGCCCGTTGCAGCACCTTCACGCCGGCGTGGTGGCCGGACGAATACGCCGGGTGGTGGCCGAAGGTGACGATGAAGGTGATGGCCGGATCGCGCTCGGCGGCGGTGAAGATCGGTTCGGCGGCGGCCAGCCAGTCGGCCCAGGTGCTGTGCGCGTACGGTTCGGGATAGGCGACAAAACGAGTGTGGCCGTAATCGAACCAGTACCAGTCTTCACCACAACAACCGAGCTTCGGCGCGGTGCGCGCGGTTTCGCTGTGGGGGAAGGCGAAGCGGCCTTTGTAGTTCCGCAGATCGTCGTGAGTGGGATTTTCCCATTCGTGGTTGCCCCAGATGGGCATGTACGCCGCGTCCTGCGACCACACCATCACGTCGTCAAAGTGCTGGTCGACGGCGTTCGCTTTCAGATCGCCGTAAGCCAGATCGCCCAGCACCAGGACCAGATCGGGTTTGGCGGCGGCGACCATCTGCTGAATGCGGCTGACGTTGGGCCAGATCGTGCTGGCCCCGATGTCGCCTTGCGCGACGACGGTGAACCCACTGCTGCCGCGCAGGGGCGGCGGCGCAAAGCGATGCCAGACGGTGGCGTCGCCGACGGCGTATTCGTATTTCACGCCGGGCGACAGATCGGAGACGGTCGCCTCCCAGAACGGGCCGGGCGACGACGTCGGCATCGGTTGCGGCGGGTGGCCGGCGACGGTGGTCTCGGCGCCGCCGCCGGCCGGGCGCCAGCGCACTGATTTCGCGACGCCGCGCCAGTCGAAGGTCACCGCCGTCGGGCTGGTCAGGGTCCAATGAACTTCGTCGGCGGCGACGGTGGGCGTCACGTGCACCGCGCTGCTGTTGGCGGCGCTGGTGGTGACCACCGCGGCAAACCCGGCCGAGATCACGCCGCCGCTCGCGATCGCCATCGCCGCCGCGCCCACTGCGCACGCCCGAGCGGCGGCGGTCACGGCCGCTCGTCGTCGCCCGGGCCGCATTGACCGCGCTGTCGCAAGGCATGATCGGCCAGCACCAGCGCCACCATCGCCTCGACGATGGGGACCGCGCGCGGCAGCACGCACGGATCGTGACGGCCGCGCGCCTTGATGGTGGTGTCGTTGCCGTTGACGTCGACGGTTTCTTGCTCGCGCAGGATGGTGGCGGTCGGTTTGAAGGCCACGCGCAGCAGGATGTCTTCGCCGTTCGAGATGCCGCCCTGCACGCCGCCCGAGCGGTTGGTGCGCGTGCGGACGTGGGCGGTGCCGGTGCCGGCGCCGGCATTGTAAAACGGATCGTTGTGCTGGCTGCCGGTCAGCAACGTGCCGGCGAAACCGCTGCCGATCTCGAAGCCCTTCGCCGCCGGCAGCGACAACATTGCCTTGGCCAGATCGGCGTCCAGCTTGTCGAACACCGGCTCGCCCAGGCCGACGGGCAGGCCGCGCGCCACCACTTCGACCACGCCGCCCAGCGAATCGCCGGCTTTGCGCGCCTGCTCGATCAGGGTGATCATCTCGGCGGCCACCGCGGCGTCGGGGCAGCGCACGATGTTGGCGTCGACGGCGGCGGTGGTCACCGTCGACGGATCGACGGCGGCCTCCAGGTTCTGCACCCGCTTGACGTAGGCGACGATCTCGATCGTTGCGCCGGTGGCCGCGGCGATCGCCTTGCGCGCCACCACGCCGGCGGCGACGCGGCCGATGGTCTCGCGCGCGCTGGCTCGCCCGCCGCCCTGCCAGGCGCGGATGCCGTACTTGGCCTGGTAAGTAAAGTCGGCGTGCGAGGGGCGGAACTTGTCGCGCATCTCTTCATAGTCGCCGCCGCGGTTGTCGTGGTTGCGCACCATCATGGCGATGGGCGTTCCCTGCGTCAGGCCCTCGTGCAGGCCCGACAGGATCTCCACCTCGTCTTTTTCGCGGCGCTGGGTGGTGATGGCGCTTTGGCCGGGGCGGCGGCGATCCAGCTCGCGCTGAATTTCGTCGACGGTCAGCGGCAGTCGCGGCGGACAGCCGTCGATCACCAGACCCACCGCCGGGCCGTGCGATTCGCCCCAGGTGGTGACGCGGAAAAGCGAACCGAAGATGCTTCCGCCCATTATTTGCCGGGCAGGATGTCGATCATCCCTTTGTGCACCGATTCGCCCACCAGCGCACGCGTGCGGCCGCCGTCTTCTTCGATCTGCAGATAGCGATCGCCCGCCGCTCGATACCGCCACAGTTGGTGCGATCCCGGCGAATGCCCGGGCAAGTTACCGGTGATCTGGACCTGGCCCAGGCCGGTCAGCCGCTGCACGTAGGTCAGGTTTTGATAGCTGATGGTCTGGGGCGGCGGCACCGACATGGCCAGGTCGCGCACCTCGCGCAGGATCAGCAGCCGATCGTCGCCGTCGTCGCGCACAGGTTCGATCCACAGGACCGCGTCGCCGTCGACGGCGCGCGCCAGTTGATAATTGTGGCCGTTCAGGGCCCACGTCGCGACGCCTTCCACCACAAAGTCCTGACCGAGATAACTGACAACGTCGCGAACCTGGATCTTCATAGCAAGCTCCCTCGTATCGACTGATAGCCTTGACCGGCGATGAATGACCGATTATACGGGTCGCGGCTTGCCTGGCCAGCACAGGATAGCGGCAGGAGGAAACGGTGAAGCTGGAAGTCATCAGGGTGATGGACGACGACGGTCGCGTCATCCACCCCGAACGCGAACCCAAGATCTCTGGCGATGATCTGCGCCGGCTCTTCCGCACTGTCTTGCTGGTGCGGCTTCTGGATGAACGCATGCTGCGCCTGCAGCGGCAGGGACGGCTGGGCTTTTACCTGGCCTCGACCGGCGAGGAGGCCACCCACATCGGCGCGGCGTTTGCGCTGCGGCCGAGCGATTGGTTTTACCCGGCCTACCGCGAGGTGGGCGCGGCGCTGTACCGCGGATACGACCTGCGCACGTTCATGTGCCAGCTTTTCGGCAACGCCGAGGATCCGGTGCGCGGCCGCCAGATGCCGGTGCACCACTCGATCCGCAAGCTGAACTTCGTGTCCATCAGTTCGCCGGTGGCGACGCAGATCCCGCACGCGGTCGGCACCGCCTGGGCGGCCAAGCTGCAAAAGAAAGACGACGTGGCGGTGGCCTTCTTCGGCGAAGGCGGCACGTCGACGCCGATCTTTCACGCTGCCTTGAACTTTGCCGGCGTGTTCAAGACGCCGGCCATTCTGGTTTGCCGCAACAATGGCTGGGCGATCTCCGTGCCGCGATCGGTGCAGACGGTGACGCCGACCTTCGCGCAGAAGGCGGTGGCCTACGGCATCCCCGGCGTGCTGGTCGACGGCAACGACATCCTGGCCATGATTCACGTCATCAGCGAAGCGGCGGCGCGCGGCCGGCGCGGCGAGGGCGCCACGCTGGTCGAGGCGCGGACCTACCGGCGCGGGGCCCACAGCTCGTCCGATGATCCGTCGGTGTACCGCGATCCGGCCGAGCCGAAAGAATGGGAGCAGCGCGATCCCTTCGATCGCCTGCGCAAGTACATGACCGCCCGGCAGGAGATCGACGCCGGCATCGAAGCCAAGATGCGCGCCGAGATCACCGACCAGATCTCCGACGCCCTGGCCTACGCCGAAAGCCGGGCGCCCAAGCCGCCTTTGCACAGCATGTTTGAAGATGTCTACAGCGACATCCCCTGGCATCTGCGTGAACAAGCCGCCGAGCTGGAAGCCGAGGTCAGTCGACACGACCGGACCGAGTAGGGTGCGCGTCGCCGTTGTCGCGCTGATCAGCATCGGCGCGGTGACCCCGGCGGCGGCGCAAACCGTGCGCGTCGACAGCACGCCAGCCCACGCCACCAACAGCATTCGCCCGTCGCTGGCCCTGGGCGCGGGCATCGACCGCATGTCCAGCGTGGCCGTTGACGCCGACTACGCGCCGGCGTCGTTGCAACAATCGCTGGCCGCCGGCTGGGGCACGGTCAGCTATCGCCTGAACACCGAGCTGCATGTCGAGGACTGGCACTGGAACCCGCAAGGGACCTGGAGCGATCCGGCTGGCCGCGGGTACTTCACCGGCGACGCCAAGCCGGGCGCGCAACCGATCCGTCATTCGTGGGGATACGCGCTGCCCCACCGCGGGTACACGCACAACGAAGGGACGGACAACGTCGGTTTCAGCGTGCTGGACGACGGCGATCGCCGCACGTACTGGAAGAGCAACCCGTACCTGACCAGACCGTTCACCGGCGAGGACGACGAGAAATTTCCGCAGTGGATCCTGATCGATCTCGGCAGCGCCCAGCCGGTGGACGCCATCCGCATCGCCTGGGCGGCGCCGTACGCGCGGCGCTTCGCCGTGCAGTATTGGATCGGACCGGACGCCATCAAACAGGCGGGCCAGGGCCGCTGGCAGACCTTCCCGTCGGGCGCGATCAAGAACAGCAAGGGCGGCGATCCCCTGCTGACGCTGGCGCCGGCGCCGATCAGCGCGCGCTTCGTGCGCGTGACCTTGACCGATTCGTCCGGCACCTGCGACGACCACGGCGCCGCCGATCGCCGCAATTGCCTGGGCTACGCCATCAGCGAGGTTTATCTGGGCCGGCGCCAGGCCGACGGGCAGCTGAAAGATCTGCTGGTGCACGCGCCCAGCCAGTCGCAAACCGCCACCGATTGCTCGTCGGTCGATCCCTGGCACCAGCCGAGCGATCGGACGGCAGACGAAGAACAATCGGGATTGGATCTCTTCTATCAAAGCGGCGTCACGCGCGGCCTGCCGGCGATGATTCCCGTGTCGGTGGTCTACGGCATCCCCGAAGACGCCGCGGCGGAGATCGCTTATCTGAAAGCGCGCGGCTATCCCCTCTCCTACGTCGAGATGGGCGAGGAGTCCGACGGGCAATACATGACGCCCGAACACTACGCCGCGCTTTACCTGCAGTGGGCAAAGGCGATCCACGCCGTGGATCCCGCGCTGAAGCTGGGCGGCCCGGCCTTCAGCGGCGTCAACGAAGACATCCCGGCCTGGCCCGACGCGCGCGGCGATATCTCGTGGTTCGGGCGCTTCTTGAAATACCTGCGCGCCCACGGCCGGCTCGGCGATCTGGCTTTCATGTCCTTCGAACATTACCCGTACAATCCGTGCAAGGCCGCCTGGCGCGATCTGTACGACGAGCCGAAACTGATCACGCACATCATCGACGTCTGGCGCATGGACGGCCTGCCCGCCGAAGTGCCGCTGCTGGTGACGGAGGTGAACCTGGCCTGGCAATCCGGTCAGCGCTACGTCGACATCTTCGGTGCCTTGTGGCTGGCCGATTATGTCGGCGCTTTCTTGACCGCCGGCGGGACCGCGAGTTATTTCTTTCACTATCTGCCGCTGCCGCTCGGTCATGCCTGCGACGGCACCTTCGGCACCTTCGGCCTGCACACCACCGACGCCGCCTACCACATCAAACAACCGGTGGCGCAGTTCTTCGCCAGCCAGTTAATCACACGCGAATGGATGGCGCCCGGCGACGGCGTGCACCGGATTTTTCCTGCCCGCAGCGACGTCGTGGACGCCGCCGGCGACGTTCTGGTCACCGCGTACGCGGCCCTGCGGCCGGACGGTCAATGGTCATTGCTGCTGATCAACAAAGACGCCGCCGCCCCCCACGATGTGCAGATCGTCTTCCAGGACGCCGCCGCGGCCACTTCGTCGCGACGCTTTGTTGGCCCGGTCGATACGGTCACCTTCGGCGCCGCTCAATATCAGTGGCACCCGAACGCCAAGGACGGCCACGCCGATCCGGATGGCCCGGCGATGAGCGGCAAGGTCAACGCCGAATCGCAGACGCGTTACCACTTGCCGCCCGCGTCTCTCACCGTGCTGCGCGGAAAAGTGAGCCGCCCCTGACGTCGGTCCCGGCGATCTTCTATCGTCCGATCGCCGACTCTTTCGCCGGCGGCTCGGTCGCAGCCGCGTCGGATCCTCGTCCATCCCCGCAGAGATGTTTCGCGCCGGCGTGGCAGGCGCGCGCGCGGGCGGCCGGTGCTTCCGGATCGCCGTCTTGGTCAGCAGCTTGGCCAGCATGGCCAAAATCTCGCGCCGGCGCGCCCACCGAGGATCGCCGCTGGCGCCCAGCGCGCGGGCTTTTCCCCGCAAGCCGCGGCGATTGCCGCGGGATCCTGACCTGGCAGCGCCCGGGCGCGCCCTAAAACTGCGACCAGAAGCGCCACATCCCGGTGGTCGTGATCGGCACCTGGTCCACGTGGCCTTTGTTCATGGTCGGGCACCACACCACCGGGTATCCCGACATGCAGCCTTGAAACAGCATGCAGGTCGACGGCGTGGCCGGATCGCCGTCATAGTCGTACGGCACGCTGTTGTCCATGCTGCAGCCGTTGATGGCCAGGATGCGATTGCGCGCGATGATGCCGCCGGCGTACGAGTTCATGGTGTCCTGCATGTCGTGCACCATCATCGCCGCGATCGGGCCCGCGCACATCTTCGGCACCGACGGCAAACCGCCGGTCGAGTTTCCTTGGGCGCGAATCACGCCGGCCCGCGTGCAGCCGAGCAGGTTGGTCAGCCACGACCCGCTGCTGAAGCCCGACATGAAGACGCGCGCCTTGTCGACGCAGGCGACGCCCTCGATGTCTTTCAGCACCTGGTCGAAGTAAGCCAGCTCGGTGAGGCTGGTCGAGCCGGGCCCGGTGTCAAAGCAACCACCGCCGTACGTCTGCCCCGTCTGCTGCGAGCTGTACGCGCGCAGGGCGACGACGATGGCGTTGCCCTTGGTCACCGTCGTCATCGATGGACTCTCCATGAACGGAATGCTGCCGTCGCAACCGTGGTCAAGGAAGATGATCGGGTAGGCCCGCATCGGGTCGTAGGCGCTGGGCAGATAAAGGTCATAAACGCGCTGCTGGTTGTTGGTCTTCATGCTGACGTTCTTGCGGATGAACATGGTCAGCGCCTGCGGTGCCGCCATGCCGCAGCCCTCACTGGCCATCACCGGCGCGCGTCCGTCGCCGCCGCCACCGTCGGTGGTGCTGCCATCCGAGGAGGACATGCCGGCGTCGCTGCTGCCGCCCGCGCCACCTGTCGCCGCTACGCTGCCGCCGGTTCCGCTGCCGCCGGTTCCGCCGCTGACGCCGCCCGATGCGGCGCCGCCGGTGCCCGACCCACCGCCGGTTCCCGTGCCGCCCGCGCCGCCGCCGCTGCCGGTTTGTCCTCCCGGCGTGGTGTCGCTGCTTGTGCAGCCGACCAACAAAGTGACCGCCACGACGCCCAGAATCTGGCCAAGACGAGTCGGTGTGAGCATGGATTTTTTCCTACGGAGAGTTGGTTGAGACTAAGACGTGACGTTTGCGGGCATCAGGCAGTTTTGTTGGCGCCGCGCCCTGAAGCCGCGAAAGTGGTATCCCAATGGTCGTCATGGCAGGGCTTTCCCCTCCCCAGGTGGTGATCATCGGTGGCGGCTTCGGCGGCTTGAACGCGGCCATTGGACTGGCCGACGTGCCTGTCCAGGTGACGGTGGTTGACCGCCGAAATCACCACGTTTTCCAGCCGTTGCTGTATCAGGTGGCCAGCGCCGCCCTGAATCCCAGCGACATCGCCGCGCCCATCCGCGGCGTGCTGCGCCAGCAGGCCAACGCCCGCGTTCTGCTGGCCGAGGTCACCGCCATCGACCTGCCCGCCCGCCGCGTGCGCTTGCGGGACGAGGTGTTGCCCTTCGATTTTTTGGTTCTGGCCACTGGCGCGACGCATTCCTATTTTGGCCACCCCGAATGGGCGACCTTCGCCCCCGGCCTGAAAACGCTGGAAGACGCCGTCGAGATCCGCCGCCGCGTTCTGCTCGCCTACGAAGCGGCCGAACGCACCACCGACGCCGACGAACGGCGCGCGCTGTTGACCTTTGTGATCGTCGGCGGCGGCCCCACCGGCGTCGAGCTGGCGGGCGCGCTGGCCGAGATCGCGCGTCACGCCCTGGCCAAGGATTTTCGGCGCATCGATCCGACCCAGGCGCGCGTCCTGCTGGTGGAAGGCCAGCCGCGGGTGCTGCCGCCCTATCCAGAGACACTGTCCGCCAGCGCCGCCCGCCAGCTAGAAAAACTGGGCGTCGAGGTGCGGGTGGGCGCGCGCGTGCAAGCCATCGATCAAGGCGGTGTCACCGTCGAAGGCGAGCGCATCGCCGCGCGCACGGTGTTGTGGGCGGCCGGCGTGGCGGCGTCACCGCTGGCCCGATCGCTGGGCGTGCCGCTGGATCGGGCGGGCCGGGTGATCGTCGATGCGCACCTGCACCCGCCCGGTTGCGACGCGGCCTGGATCGTCGGCGATCTGGCGGCGATCACCCAAGGTGGCGACGGCGACGGTCCCGGGTTGGTCCCCGGCGTGGCGCCGGCGGCCATTCAAGGTGGCCAGTACGCGGCGCGGGCCATCGCCGCCCGCGCTCGTGGCAACCCCGACATCGAGCCGTTTCACTATGTCGACAAGGGATCGCTGGCCACCATCGGGCGCGCCTCGGCGGTGGCGGACTTCGGCAAGGTCAGACTGTCGGGGTTCTTCGCTTGGCTGGCCTGGGGCCTGATTCACATCATGTTCCTGATCGGCTACCGCAACCGCGTGCTGGTGATGCTGCAGTGGCTGTGGCAGTACGTCACCTTCCAGCGCGGCGCGCGCCTCATCACCGGGACCGAGCCGCCGGTGATCGCTTCGGCTAAAGCGGGGTCGGGTGGCGCATCCAGTTGATGACGTCGATGAACCGCACCATCCGCACCTCCGGCTTTGACAGCGCGTAGTCGATGAAATCCGACAGTGCCTTGCGCCGCACTTGATAATTGAAAGTGGTCCAGACGCTGTTGGCCGATTCGTTGAACTGCGAATAATTGTCCGTGTGCGCGCCGATGGCGAACGGCGACCGGTTGCCCATCAGCCGTTGATCCAGGCTGGTTTTCAGCACGCTGGTAAAGTCGAAGGTCGAATCCGACTGACACTTGGTCCACAGGTTGTAATCAAACCCGGTGACAGTCGACGCCATGTCGCCATTGATCTTGTTGAAGGTGTAAACCGGGATCTCCCACATGCCCGGATTGGGCGTGACGCCTTTGTTGTAGAACCCCAGCAGGAACGGTCCGTCCATGGTGAACGGCCAGTAATAGTGTTGGCCGCTGAGGGGGGCGCCGGGGCTCCACCCCATCGGCTGCCCGGCGGCCTGCCACCAGTCGTATCCGAACTCGATGCTGGCGTCGTAATGGACGAAGCCGGCCGCCTTGACCGCGTCGAAGGTCGATTGAGAGAAACCGAGAAACGGCGTGCGAAAGCCGGCCACCTGACACTGCTGCAAGCCGAGCGTGGTGGTGAACAGGTTGTTGGCCTTGGTGAGCTCCGCCGTCCAGGTGGCGGTGTCGGCGCCCATCAGGTTTTCGCCGTGGCTCCAGGTGTGGTTGGCGATCTCGTGGTCGTCGGCTTTGATCTTCTTCCAGGCGGCCAACAAATCAGCCTCGGATTGCCCGCCGGCCGGGTTGAAGAACTCGCTGTCAAAACCGGCCGAGATGAAGAAGGTCGAGCGCACCGCCGTGCCGTCGGCGTTCTTGCGCTCGCGCAGGTTGTCCAGCGCCCAGTTGATGCCGTCGGCGAAGGCGTTGTCGTCAAAGCCCAGCATCACGAACATCGGGACCTTGTCGGCGGTCAACCCCCCGGGCGGATCGATCGACGGCGCCACGTTGTCGACCTGCCTGTCGCAGGGAACGCTGGTGACCACGCCGATTCCGCCCGCGGCGCCGCCGCCGGTGCCGCCGCTGGTTCCTCCGCTCCCGGCCACCATGCCGTTGCCGCCGGTTCCGCCGCCCGATTTGCCGCCACTACCGCCGCCCGGGCCGCCGCCGCTGCCGTCGATCCCGCTGCCGCCGGTGCCGTTGCTTGGCGACGAACCGCCGCCGCCATCATCTGTGCCCGCGGCCGGATTGCACGCAGGCATCGCGGCGTCGGCGAAAGCGAACAGAGTCAGCGCGAATGACCACGACAAACGCAAGCCAGGGGGGCGCAGCATCGAAACCTCCGTGCGTCCCTTAAGCATACTGATTACCTCGTCGTCGGCATCGCCGTTTTCGCGTTACTGAATGGCGTTTAATTGCGCCTTCTGCCGGTGTGCAGCACGAACGTCCGGCCCCACAGCGGCGGGCCAGGCAGGGCCTGTAGTTGGTCGCGAAAGGCGGCGAAGCGCGCGGCGTTCATGGCTGGACCAATGAACGAGATCGATCGCAGGATGCGCTCCAGCGTCGGCGGGTCCACCGGCGTCTCGTCGACAAAGCGGTGCTTTTCGGTGAAGGCCACGCCGGTGATCGCCGAGACGTGAACCAGGTGGCCGCCCAGGGCGCGCGGGCGGCGCGGGACAGCGTCGTTCATCGCCCGCACCACGCCGCGCATGTACGGCGTCTCGGCGAAGCCGCAGGTGATCACCGCCAGCGCGCCGCCGGGGGCCAGCACGCGATCGATCTCGCGCGCGGTCAGCTCGGCGTCGAGAAAGTGCAGGGCGTCGGCCACCACCACCAGCTCCAGCGCCGCGGTGGCGACGGGCAGCGCCTCGGCGGTGGCGTGGTGGGCCCGCACGGCCAGGCGCCGGCGGGCAGCCTGGACGCGCAGCTCGCCCAGCATTGATGCCGCCGGCTCGATTGCCTCGACGGCGAACCCGCGGGCCGCCAGCGGCAGTGCCACGTGACCGATGCCGGCGCCGAGATCGCCAACGCGCGCCCCGGGCCGAACCAGATCGGCCAGCGCGTCGATCAACGCCGTCGGGTAGGGCGGCCGCGCCGGGTACACGTCGGCCATGCGGTTGAACACCCACCGCGTCTGATCGGCAAGCGCCACTTTGCGACGACCGAGGCTCATGGCTGCGCCGGCTTTCTATGATCGGCGGCGCGCGGGCTCAACCAGAAAATGTGGCCGCCGCTGCTTGCGCGTGGGCAAGCGCGATCAGGTACAGACCCAGATCGGTGGGCTCGGCGCTGGTCGAGGGCAGGGCCCGCAAGAAACCAGGTTGGCCGGCGCGTTCGTCGAACGGCGTGCGCGGGCAGAACGCTCGCAGGCGCGCCAGCAAGCGATCGAAGTTGGCCCGGCTGGCCGGCTGCATCTCGGCGCCGAGAAACCGGTAGTCCAGGCGCCGTTCGTACAGGATGACGTCGGGCGCGCCGTCGCGGCGTTGGATCAGCAAGAACAGCTCGCGCGTCTCGGTGGTCTGGGTGGTGGTCTGGGTGGCCTTCCTGGTCAGCATCAGACCGCCGCTGAGCAAGGCGCGTCCGGCGTCGAACTTTCGCTGCGTGGTGGTGGTGGTCGTCGTCTCGGTGCTGGTGCGCAGCCCGCGCTGCACCAGGGCGATCGCCGGGCGCGGCAGTTCGTGGCAGGTGTCGGCGCCGTCCCAGATCTGCAGGACCTCGCCGTCGACGGCCACCCGGCGGCCGATGATGCGGTCGTCGTCGGTGGGCGCCGCCGCCGGATCGCAGATCACCGTGGCGAATCCCAGCCGACCCAGCGCCGCCGCCGCGCCGTCGAGATTGTCCGCCTCCCGCTCGCTGAGCAGGACGCGCGGCAACACACCGGAAAGACGCATGCGCACGTCCGCCGCCGCCAGCCCGGCCGCCGCCGCCACGGATTTCATGGCATCGGCGGACAGCGCGGCGATCGGCTGCGGCGTTCTGATGACGGCCAGAAGCACGCCACCAGTCTAGCAAGTTCGCGGCGCCGGCCCGCTGCGCTCGCCGTCCGCGCTATAGTGCCGCAGGTTTTTCTCTCGACGAGGGAGATGGTGCCGACGAACGCAGACATGCTGGCCGAGGTTCCGCTGTTCACGCAGCTGTCGGACAGCGAGCGCGTCGTGCTGGCCGAACGGTTGGACGTGATCACCATGGCCGCCGGCACCACCATGTTCAACCACGGCGATCCGGGCGACGCACTTTTCGTCCTGCGGTCGGGCGAGGTGGAGCTGTTCTTCAAGAACGACACCGGCGAACGGATCGTCCTGGAGACGGTCGGGGCAGGACAATTTTTCGGCGACATCTCCCTGCTGGATGGCGGGTCGCGCACGTCGTCGGCGCTGGTGACGAAGGATCTAGAGGCGCTGGTGGTCGACCGCGGCGATCTGGAGGCGTTGATCGCCACCAGCCCGCAAGCGGCCATGCACCTGCTGGCCGCCACCGGCGAGCGCATGCGCCACACGGTGATGATGTTGCGGCGGACCGCCTCGCGAAATCCCAACATCGAGACCGAAGACCAGCGCACGGCGGTGATGCGGGTGGCCGACTGGATCTCCGAGTTCAGCGGCAGCCTGCCGTTTCTGTTCATTCACATCGGGCTGTTCGCGGTGTGGATCGGCCTCAACGTCGGCCCGCTGACGTCGACCGCGCTGGGCGGCTGGGACCCGTTTCCGTTCGGCCTTTTGACCATGGTGGTGTCGCTGGAGGCGATCATCTTGTCGGTGTTCGTGCTGCTCAGCCAAAACCGTCAGGCCTCGCGCGAGCGCGTGCGCAACGACATCGAATATCAGGTCAACCTGAAGGCCGAGCTGGAGATCGCTCACATGCACGAGAAGGTCGACACGATGTACGCCGAGATCATGGCCCGCCTCGACAAGCGAGAAGGTCGTGCCTGAGTGGCGCGGCCGCGCGCCTGTTTGCTCCTGACGGTGGGTGTGCTCAGCATCGGCGCGTGCGGCGGCGGGGCCGGTGGGGCAGACGCCTCGCCCAACCCGCGCGACGCGGCGACGTCGATCGACGTTCCGATCGCCCTGCCCACCGACGGCGGCGGCCACACCGAAACCGCCGACGCGCGAACCGACGTCGGGTTTGATGGTTGGCCGGACCGTGGGTCTGACGTTTCGATTGATACGGCGCCTGACGCTTCGGCCGCCGCTTGCGTTCCGGACTCCGGGACGCAGCTCGTCGGCGACGCATCGGTGCTGGACCGTCGCACCTGCTTGCTGTGGCAGCGGGCCGCCAGCGCCGCGATGACCAACAAGCAGGCGGCGAAATATTGTGACGGCCTGGCGCAAGACGGCTTCTCCGACTGGCGCGTTCCGCCGCCGGAGGAATTGGTCACCTGGCCGAACCTGGCCGCCAACGACAACGCCTACATCACCAACCCGACGTACATTCCCGTCGCGTCGGCGCCGGCCGACGGCTGCGCCGGCGACAGTCACTCGTGCAATATCACCGAATACAACGCCGGCAGCATCGCCTGCGCCTGGCAGGGCGTGGGATTCACCGGCCCTACCATCTGCGTGCGCGGCACGGCCGCCGCCGGAACGACCTCAATGGCTTTCGCCGCCACCACCTGCGCGGCGTGCGCTGCCGAGGTCGCGGGCGCCGCTGCGCCGTTCAAGGCCGTCGATTGCCTGCCGTTCGCGCACTGACCAACACAGGGCCGCATTTCGACATTGGCTTGACGGAAAATATCCGTCGCTGGCCACAAATCCAGAGGAGACTTTTCCTGTGCAGGAGGCAACACCGTCGTGACAAGCCGTTCTTCTTTTTTCATGACCTTGGCTTTGGCGGTGTCAGGCGCGTGTGCGGTCGCTGCCGGTTGCGTGGCTTCCGACCCGGCCAGCGGCGGCGGCACCGGCGGCGCCGCTGGCCCAGGCGGATCATCGGGTGGCGGCAGCGGCGGCAGCGGACCCCGTCCCGGCAGTGGCGGTCAGTCGGGTGGCGGCAGCGGCGGTAAATCAGGCGGCGGCAGCGGTGGAATGTCGGGCGGTGGCAGCGGTGGCAAGACCGGCGGTGGCAGCGGTGGAATGTCGGGCGGTGGCAGCGGCGGCAGCCCGATCGTCGGTTCCCTGCCATTCGACAACTGCAACTGGGGGCCGCCGGTCTTCACCAAGCTTGATCCGTCCCAGTTGCCGCCCGGAGGCCTGGCGGTCGACAACGTGCCCCAGTTCGTCAGCATCGGCTTTGACGACAACGCCTTCGCAGACGGCATGCAGTGGGTGCTGGATCTCTTCAAAGGAAAGCAAAATCCCGCCGGCACCGGCAACCACTGCACCTTCGACGGCACGCCGGCGCGGGTCAGCTTCTACATCAACTCGCACGTCGGGATCACCAGCGACGCGCTCAAGTCTTTGCACGCCCGCGTCTACGCCGACGGGCACGAGCCGGCCAATCACACCGATACGCACGCCGACACATTGATGCAGAACCCAAACGTGTCGGTCTGGACGCAAGAGATGACCACCTGCAACGACTACCTGGTCGGCCTGGGCGTGCCGCGCGCCCGCCTGATCGGGTTTCGCACGCCGTTTTTGCAACAGTCAGAGGCGACGTTTCAGGCCATCGTGCAAGAGAACTTCAAATACGACTGCAGCGTCGAGCATTACAACGACGGCAGCGGGTTCATCTGGCCGTACACCCTGGACAACGGAAAGGATCCCAAGCACACGTACATGACCCCGCCGAACGGAAAATATCCCGGACTGTGGGAGTTGCCGGTCAATCAACTGTCGCTGGCCGCCACCGGGTACCAGGCCATCACCGGCCTTGACTACAACATGTGGGTCAACGCCAAGATGACCGGGGATCAGGTGCTGGAGACGTTGAAGATCAACCTCATCCTGCGCATGAAGGGCGGCATGATGCCCGACGCCGCGCCGAACCGGGCGCCGATGCTGGTGGGCGGCCACAGCGATCTGTATTCGCTGCTGAACGCCGACGCCAACGCCGCGGCGCCGACGCCGGTGCTGGAACGGCGGGCGGCTATCTCGCAATTCATCGACTGGGCGCTGGCCTACGATCCGGCCGTGCGCATCGTTCCCTCCGCCGAGGTGATGCACTGGATGCAAGCGCCCGTCGGTCTGGACGGCACCAAGGGCAAATAGCCGCCGCGCACGTCGTCGCTCAGGTCGACGCGACTTGCAGGGCGTCCGAGATGATGCTCTCGACGGTCTGGAACACGCCGCCCGGTCCACCGCCGGGGCCGCTGCCGGACTGTCCGGCGCCGGCGCCAGTGGCATCAGTGCTGCTTTGCGAGGCCGCGCGCGCCGGCGGGCTACGAATCGCCGGCGGTGTTCGAGGCGGTGGCGGCGTGCAGCTCGGTCTCCAGGTCTTCCCAGGTGGCCATCAGGCGTTCGATGGTCTGCGACAGCGTGGCGTCTTCTCGTTTCAAGGCCGCGATCTCCGACGGGCTGCGCTGGTAGAACTCGCCGCTGTAGAAAAGACCTTGAAGCTCGCGCTTGCGCGCCTCGGCGGCCTCGATGTCGGCCAGCGCCTTGTCGCGCAGCTTCGGCAGTTGGGCCAGGCGGTTGCGGCGCCGTTTCTGTTCTTCCCAGCTTTCGCCGGGGGCGGGCGCGGCCGCGGTGATCGCGTCGCGGCCGGTGGCTGCTTTGCGTTCGCGCTTGGCCTTCAAGAGCACCGCCTCGCCGTCCAGGTGGTCGTCGCCGCATCTTTCCAGGTACTCGCTGTACGTGCCGGCAAAGTCGCGCAGGCCATCGGGGGTGATCTCGACGATGCGCGTGGCCAGCTGCGAGACGAACCAGCGATCGTGCGACACGAACAGCACGGTGCCTTGATACGCCGCCAGCGCGTCGCGCAGGGCGTGGATGGCTTCCAGGTCCAGGTGATTGGTCGGCTCGTCCAGCACCAGCACGTTCGGTTTCTGCACCGCCAGCACGGCGAAGACCAGGCGCGCCGCCTCGCCACCCGACAGCAGGCCCACCCGTTTGTCCACGTCATGGCCGGAGAACAGCACCCGCCCCAGTTGTCCGCGCACGTAGGTCGGGCTTTCCGCCGGGCACAGCGCCGACAATAGCTCCAGCGGCGTGGCCTGCGGATCGTCCAATACCTCCCGGTGATCTTGCGGGAAATATCCGGGGCGCGTCTCGTGGCCCCACTTGATGGCGCCGCCGTCGGCGCCCAGGCGCTCGACGGCGATCTTCAGCAGCGTCGATTTGCCCAGGCCGTTCGGCCCGATGATGGCGATTCGTTCGTTTCGCCGCACCACCAGCGACACGTCGGACAGCACGCGCTTGTCGCCGTAAGTCTTGCTGACGTGTTTCAGCTCCAGGACCTCGCGGCCGCTGGGCCGTTCGGGCGCGAACTTCAGCTGCGGGGTGCGGCGCGACGTCTCGGCGATGTCCTCCACCTCGATGCGTTCGATCTGCTTCAGGCGGCTTTGCGCCTGCGACGCCTTGGTGGCCTTGGCGCCGAAACGTTCGACGAAGGCGCGCTTGCGGGCGATCTCTTCCTGGGCGCGGGCGATGCGCGTCTCTTTCAACCCGCGCGCCGCTGCTTTCTCCATCATCGCCGTCGAGTAATTGCCGACGTACGACGTGATGGTTCCGTAGTCGACGTCCAGCGTGTGGGTGGTGACGTTGTCCAAAAAGCGCTGGTCGTGCGAGATGATCACCGCGCAGCCGGCATAACCGGCCAGGAATTTTTCCAGCCAGCGGATGGTCAGGATGTCGAGGTGGTTGGTCGGCTCGTCGAGCAGCAGCACGTCGACGCCGCCCACCAGGACCTGCGCCAGCAAGACGCGCAGCTTGAACCCGCCCGACAGCGTCGACAGCGGCGCGCGGTGCAAGGTGGTGGGAATGCCCAGACCTTCCAGCACCGCGCTTGATCGCGCCTCCAAGGTATAGCCGTCGTGGGCGGCGATCAGATCTTCCAGATCGCCGACGCTGGCCGCTTCGTCCAGCGAGCCGCTGGCGGCGATCCGGCGCTGTTCGCAAAGCGCGTTCCAGACGATCCCGTCGCCGCGCATGGCCAGGTCCAGGATGATTGCATCGTCATCAAGAAACCGATCCTGGCGCAACACGCCCATCCGCGCGCGCTTGGGGATGGTCACCGTGCCTTCCGACGATTCTTCGTCGCCGGCCACGATGCGCAGGAACGTGCTCTTGCCTGAACCGTTGGCGCCCACCAGCCCATAGCGGCAGCCGTCGTTCAGCAGCAGCGACACGTCGGTGAACAGAACCCGGGCGCCGTATTCCTTGCCGATGTTGGTGGTGGAGATCATGGGTGGTTGCCGGTGCCGGGTGGCGGGGCGGTACCGTAGCACCGTCGCTGGCCGGCTGTTGGTTAGCCCGCGGTTGTCCTGATTTTTCCGGCAGATCGCCGCTGGCGCACGACAGTAGATGACAGCGGTGGCAACCAACACTATGCTGACCGGTCGCTTGGAACGGCTAGACGAAATATCCGTCGACGACACGGGTGGGGTTCCGCGCGCCGATGCCGGCGCGGGCGGTGCTCCGGGGCCGGCCGCGCCGACCATCGTGGCCGAAGAAGAGGCCCTGCTGAGCGTGGTGCTGCGGCGCCTGGACAGCGAGAAGAAAAAGACCCGCGCCCCGGTCGACGACGCCGGCAGCCTGATCGAACTGCGTGACGCCCTGGCCGAGGCCAAACCCGAAGACCAAGGTTCGATCCTGGAACAGATGCACCGGATCGAAGCGCTGTCGCGCCAGCGCGGCAAGGGCGACAACCCGCCCATCGATCGCAAGTCGCCGTACTTTGGCCACCTGCGCCTGGAAGAAGGCGGCAAGCGCCGCGACGTCTTGATCGGCGCCCGCAGCTTTGTCGAACCGGGCGGCGGCGTGCAGATCGTCGACTGGCGAAACGCGCCCGTGTCGCGGCTGTTCTATCGTTATGAAGAGGGCGATTCGTACGAAGAGCAGCTGGGCGATCGCCTGGTCGAAGGCGAGATCGTCGCCCGCCGCACGGTGGCCATCGTCGAAGCCCAGCTGCGCCGGGTGGCCTCGCCGCAGGGGACGTTTTCGCGCGACCTGCGCACCAATGACTGGCGGGCCGTCGCCACCCAGCAGGCCAAGCTGCAGATCGCCCGCGACGGCACGGCGACGATCATCCCGTCGCGCCCGCCGCTGCCGGGACGCAGCGGCGCCGCCGCACCCGCGCTGCCGCCGCCGCCCCCGACGCGCGGCAAGCTGGGTTTCGATGACGCGGGCGGCGGGCGCAGCCCGGACCGCCACCTGCCGGCCATCGCCGCGCTGATCGATCCACGCCAGTTCGAATTGATCACCCAGCCCAGCTCGGGGTTGATCGCCGTGCAGGGCTCGGCCGGCAGCGGCAAGACGACCATCGGATTGCACCGCATCGCCTACCTGGCGTTCGCCGAGCCGCGCCGCTTTCGACCCGAACGCATGCTGGTGGTGGTGTACCAGCGCGCGCTGGCCAGCTACGTGTCGCGGGTGCTACCGTCGCTGGACGTCGACGGCGTGGCGGTGCAGACGTTCGCCGACTGGGCGGACACGGTCCGCAAGCTGGCGCTGCCGCTGCTGCAAGCGCCGCTGACCGACGACACGCCGCCCTTGGTGATCCGAGCCAAGTCGCACGGGGCCATGCTGCGTGTCGTGGCCGACCGGCAGGAAGCGATGCAAACGTCCCTGCGCGAGCGGCTGGCCCGCGAGCTGGACGGCAAGCCCGGGCGCGACGCCACCCTGGCCTTTTGGGATCAAACGCGCGGACCGGCCGACACCCGCGTCACCGCGCTGGCGATGTGGATCAAAGGAGCCGCCGACATAGATCCCGCCACGCGCAACGCCATCGAGAATGTCGGCCGGGCCTTGCGTTCGATCACCCGCGACGTCACCGGCGAGTGGGCGGCGCTGCTGACCGATCGGCGCGCGCTGGGTGAAGGCTTTGCCCGCCACGCGCCCGGATTTTTCAGCGAAGGTCAGCTGGACGACATCCACCGCTGGTGCGTGGCGCGCGAACGGCTGCGCCACGCGCCCAAGGACGGCGACGACGCCGGCGAGGTCTACGGCCTTGATCCCGAAGACGACGCGCTGCTGCTGCGCATCTACCAGTTGCAGCGCGGGCTGCTGCCGGGCGCCAAGGGGCCGCCGCTGGCGTACGAGCACCTGATGGTCGACGAGGTGCAGGATTTTTCGCCGGTCGAGCTGGCCGTGTTACTGGACACCACCACGCGCCAGCGCTCGGTCACCTTGGCGGGCGACACCGCGCAGGCCATCGCCCCCGAGCACGGCTTCACCAACTGGCGCGCGCTGCTGGACGATCTCGGGATCCCGCACGAACGCATCGAGCCGCTCCGGGTCAGCTATCGATCGACGCGAGAGATCGTCGACTGCGCCGAGCACGTGCTGGGCCCTCTGCAAGGTGACGTGCGCCCGGTGGCGCCGCGCGCCGGCGCGCCGGTGGAGGCGTTCGGTTTCGCCTCGGCCGGCGAGGCCAGCGAGTTTCTGTCGCACGCCCTGAAAGAATTGATCCGCAACGAGCCGACGGCATCCGTGGCGCTGGTGGCGCGGCACCCGGAGCAAGCGCGTCTTTATTACGACGCCTTGTCGCGCGCGGAGGTCCCAACGTTGCGTTTGGTGGCCGACCAGGATTTCTCGTTCACCGCCGGCATCGACGTCACCGACGTGCGCCAGACCAAGGGCCTGGAATTCGACATCGTCATTCTGCTGGAGGCCGGCGACACGTCGTATCCGGTGGCCGACGACGCGCGGCGGTTGTTGCACGTGGCAATGACCCGCGCCGCGCACCAACTGTGGATCACCTACACCGGGCGCCCGTCGCCCCTGCTTCCCGACGAGCTGCGGGGCTAGCGCGAAGCGAGCGAGCGCTACGCGGTCTGAAAAAAACGGTTCAACGCCCAGACGTCGCGCGCGCGCAGCCCTTCGAAGCGGATGCCGATGCCGATGGGATCGGCTGGCCCTTTGCGCACCACCCAGCGGACATCGCCAGCCACTTCGATCGCTTCGGGCTGGGTCGGCAAGACAAAACGGAGCTGCACGGCTGTGCCGATGGCGGCTGCTTCTTGCACTTCGACGTAAAGACCGCCCAGCGAGATGTTCCGCGTTCGGGCCACCCGCTTTTTCCCCTCCAAAAACAGCTCGACCTCTAGCTGTCGGTCATATCGGGGGTCGATTCGTCGAAAGTGTTCTGCCAAAGCGCCTCTTGAAAACGTCAGCCGACCGCCGACGCCGAAATGAACGGTGAGAGATCATCATACAGGAAAGCGGCGACGAACGACATTCCGGAGCCGCGTCTTCCGACCGCGCGTCGGCTCCGTCGATTCAGCGTGCCGGCCTACGGCGTCGTCGGAAAGTCCGGACACAAGCTGGGGTCGCCGGTGTCTTCGGCGGGCGACCAGGGCTTCAAGTTGTACGTCGGGGCGAACCCCGAGCCCCAGCATTCGTCTTGCTGCGCGCCGGCGGCGTCACCGGCGATCACCGCGGCCTGCGTGCGGCCGGCGCCCGCGCCGAAAAATCCGGCCGCCACAGTGGTCAGCACGAGCACGACACTGACTGCTTGCTTCTTACATTTCATAAAACACCGCCGCGGCCAGCTCCCCGTAACCGAGAGAGCGATTTTCGTCGACGTTGTAAAGAGGTAGTGCACGCGCCCGCGGGCGACCACGCCCAGCGAGTGCCAGAGGCGCGTGCTGACCCCGGTGCGGCCACTCGGCGACGATCGAGATGGCCAGCGCCAGCTCGCTGAACTTGAAGGGCAGTGTCAGTGGGCAGGTTCACCGCGCCGCGCGCGCTGCCGGCGGCGAAATCGAACGACCACACCCGGTTGCGCCGGGAAAAATCATGCAGTTGCAATTCCAATCCTCAGTGCCATCGGCGCCAAAAGGACAATCGCAACAAGAGCGGCAGGAGGGCGTGCCCTGGTGCCTCCTCTTCGATCGTTGATGGTGCCGCTTTTATTCGGCCGCAAAAGGCGGCTGCTCAAACCGATCGACACCGCTGCGGTGAAAAATAGAAAACGATCGCCGCTGCTTACAATGTGGGCCGGCCGGTCACCCCACGGGCCCGCCAGGACAATCGCGCACGTGCCGGCGCGGCGGGGCTCAGGGCGTCTTTTCGGATTCGCCCGACGGGGCGGGCGGCGGGGGCGCCGGCTCTTCGGTGTTCTCGTGCTTGGGCTCGGGCGCTGTTGCGCCTTGCGGTGGCAGCAATGACGGATCAGGCGCCATCATATTCTTGAGCTCCATCATGCCGTGGCGCAGGTGGTCGCTGCTGCTACCGCCGGAAGCGCGCGGTTTCTTGCCGGTGCGCTCGCGCGATTCGGCGGCGGTGGCGGGGCTCGCGGCTTCAGCGGGCGCCGGCTTCTTGGCAACGGCGGGCTCGCTCTCGCCTGCGGCGCCGGCCGTGCCGGGCGTCTTCGACGGCGGGCTGGTCGTCGCCGGTTTGCTGGGGCCGGCGGCGGTCGAATCAACCGGGCCTCCGGCGCGCGCTGTTGGATCTTGCACGCGGAAGCCCATGTAGCTGCCGGCCAACCAGGCGCCCACCACCAGCAGCGCTCCGACGAAAAAGATCGTCAAAAGGCCCCGCCCGCCGCTGCGCCGTCGCCGCCGCCCGGGCGGTCCGCCCTCGTCGTCGGGCACCGGCAGCGAGAACTCGGCGCGCGACTGGCGCGCCGACACCGGCGCTTCCTTGTCATCGGGCACCGGCAACAAATTCTCTGACGAGCGGTGGCGGGTGGTGCGCGGCCGCGATTCGTTTTCCGCGCGGCCGAGAACATCCAGCGACGTCTCCTCTTCGCCCACGTCGAGAGGCTGCGACGCCGAATCGCTGAGCACGACGTCCTTGCCTTCCATCTCGCCGCTACCGGGCGACATCGCCGACGGCTGCGAGGCCGCCTTGCCGATGGAATCGACGCCGTCGGTGGCGTGCAGGTCGGCCAGCCAGCGTTTGAGCTCGGTCTGTCCGACGGGCTGGAACACCGTGCGCATCACCCGCTCGACGTCGATCAACATCTCGTCCGCGCTTTGGTAACGCTGTTCGGGTTGCAGGTGCATGGCGCGCGAGATGACCGTCGCCAACGCTGGCTCCATGTCCGGGCGCGCCTTGTCGGGTGGACGGAAGTCGGCCTTCTGCACGCGCAACAACGTTTCCAGATCGGTCGGTGCCTCGAAGGGCCGCTTGCCGGCCATCAGCAGGTACAACATTGTCCCCACCGAGAACAGATCCGAACGCGCGTCGATGGCCTTGCCCATCGCCTGCTCGGGCGACATGAAGGCGACCTTGCCTTTGACCACGCCGGTGCCGGTGTGCTCGCGCTTGTTCATCGCCTTGGCGATGCCAAAATCGGTCAGCTTCACCTCGCCCTGCTCGCTGATGAGGACGTTGTGCGGGCTGACGTCGCGGTGAACGATGCCGAGCGGCTTGCCGTCCTGGGTCTTGCCGTGCGCGTAAGACAGGGCGCGGCAGATCTCGGCGGTCATATAAAGACCAAGCTCGCGCGGCAACGGCATGCCGGCGTTGTTCGAACGCTGCAGCACCCGCCCCAGATCCCAGCCGTCGACCAGCTCCAGCACCAGAAAGTACCGCCCGCCGGCGAGGCCCAGATCCAGAATCTGCACGATGTTGCTGTGCGACAGGCTCATCGAGATGTGGGCTTCGTCGATGAACATGTTGCGGAACTGGGGGTCGGCGTAGATCGTCCCGTGCACCCGTTTCAGCACCACGGTCTTCTGGAAACCTTCGCGTCCGATCTGGGTGGCGAGAAAGATCTCGGCCATGCCGCCGTCCGCGACCTTCCTGACAATCTTGTATCGCCCGTGCTTCGCCATCCGCGCTCTGCGGACGTTAGCACTATCCAGGCCGGATTGGCCGCGGCGGGGCCCCGAAGTTTCCATGCGTTTTGTGGTGTTGGCGCCAGGTGGTCGGTCAGCTTGGCGCAAGGGGCAATCGCCGTCGCCGTCGGGCCAGCAACACCACCGTCGGAAGGCCGACGAGAATTTCCGCTGTCCGGTTCCCGGATGCAGGCGAATCGCCGCCCATTGCGCAAGAACCATCGGGAGTAGGGTTCACCCGATCTAACGGGCACATGCTCTTCACGCCTTCATCGATCCGGCCGTTGCAGTTGTCGTCCAGGCCGTTTCGGCTGGCGCTACCACTTTGACAGTTCGGGGTTCACGGCCAGCTTGATGCCGCGGATGGCGTCGTTGAACCGCACGCGCTGTTCGTTCAGCGACAGGTCCAGCTCGATCAATTTCTTACCCAAGGTGTCCAGGCGGGCCGAGTCGGCGGCCAGACGGGCAGTCAGCTTGGCGCGCAGGTCGGCGGCGGCGCTGTTCTTCTCCAGCGCCTTCAAGTTGGCGCGCGTCTCCTCGGTGGCGCGCCGGCGGTCGGCGTCCTCGGCGGCCAACTTTTCTCGATCTTCGCCGGCGCGCACCAGGGCCTTGCGGAGCTCCCAGGCCGCCGCCAGCGGTGTCTTCACCGCCGGATCGCCACCAGCGTCGCCGAGGTAGGCCTTCACCGCGTCGTCGGCCAACGGCGCCAGCCAATCGACCGCGGTGATGATCGGCTGCCGTTCGTCGACGGTGACGGTGGCGGTGGCGTGCGGGCTCACCGTCGCCGGCACCAGCGCGCTGCCCGCGCCCACGTTGTCTTCGGTGCCGGTGGGCGGCTTTTCCAGGCGGGCGCCGGCGGTGCGCGGGTGCTTCAGCAGCACCTTGGCCGCGCGGCCGGCGCCGTTGCGCACGCGATAGCTGGTCAGCGTGACGCCGTCGCGGGCGACGGTCAGTGTGCCCGCTTCGATGTGGAAAATGCGGGCTCCTTCTTCGCGGTAGGCGTGATCCTTGTCGACGGCCACCGTGTGTTCCAGGGCGAACGGAACCGTCGCGGTGGCGCCCACTGGCAGCGGATCGGTCATGCCCTGGCCCAGGAAGCCGCCGTCGCTGCCGGCCGAGAAAATGGCCATCGGCCCCTTTTCCAGCAGGCCGCCGGTGGTGTTGGTAAAGCGCGCCACGCGAAACGGGTGCGACGCCGATTCGGGCACGCCGTCGTCGGGAGCGTAAAGCGAGATGGCCTCGCCGGTGACCTGCTTGTCCATCAACAAGACCATGGTGGCGTTCTTGTCAGGCAGGGTGATCGGCACCGGGATCTCGTAGCGGGTGGCGCCCGCTTGCAAGGCCACCGCCGCCAGCGCCGACAGATTGCGGGCCTCGCGCGAATACGCCGGCGCGGCGGGCGCCGCCCATTTGTCCATCAAGCGGGGAGCGGCGCCACCGACGGTCGAGGGACCACGCGATGCTTTTTTCCTCTTGGGGCTTCCGCCCGGATTCTTGTCCGTCGACTCGGGAGCGGCCGATTCCATTTCGGCTGCTGGTGGCGGCGCAGGCGCTGGCGGTGGCGCCGCCGCCTGGGACAGGCTGGTCTCGCTCTTTGGCACCACCGCGATGACCTCGCCGCCATCCGAGACGATCGGCCGCGGCGGAATCACCGGCGTGGCCAGCGAGGCATCGAAGGCCAACGGCGCCTCGGCGATCAGCGACAGAGAGACGTCGTTCCAGTCTTCACCCGACAGGTTCTCGACGATCCCCCATGCCTGCAAGCTGGCCTTCGCTTCCCACTGATCCAGCACCAGCCGGTACGACGGCCGCCACACCGGGGTCTCGGCGATATAGCCCACCTGCAGATCGTGCCGGGCGCCGTCGAGATGCATGGTGACCGTCTGCAGCGGGCTCTTTCGGGCCTCGGGCGCGCCGGCTTGGGGCGGGTCCAGCGACAACGGGAACGACGCCGATCGTACCGAGCTGCCCCCGCGTTCCAGCACCGCCAACGAGGCCAGGAAATCGCCCACCTCGTTCTGGCGCACCTGGAACTGGACCCGATCGCCGTCGACGCGGCCGGCCCGTTCGAAATAACCGACGCCGTTGCGGTAGATGACCACCTTCTTCAAGGCCAGCCCGGGCGCGGCCACCGGCGCGTGCACGCAACCGGCGGTGGCGATCAAAAGGACGGTCAGGGCAGCGGACTCACAAAGCGGCGGCGGACGTTTCATGCCGCGGCAGTGTGGCAGGTTTTTCGCCGAGGGAAAATTGCGCGCCGACTTTTGCCGCGCGCGCGACGATCGCCGGCCCTAGCCCTGCCGATCGCGCATCGCTTGCTCCCGCTTGCGCCAGCCATCGGGTTTCTCGGCGGCGTCGACCGGAAAGTCTTCCAGCTCGAACAGCGGTCGCACCTCCAGCACGCTTTCGACCAAGGGCACGCGGCTGGTCTCGACGTGTACGCGCAGCCAGTCCTTGGCGAAGGCGATGGCTTCGTCGCGCGTCTTCACCTGGATCAGCGAATAGCCGGCGATGAGCTCCTTGGTTTCGGAGAACGGCCCGTCGGTGACGGTGCGCTTCTCGCCGTCAAATTTGATGCGCGCGCCGGTGGCGCTGGGCTTGAGACCTTCGCCGCCCAGCAGCGCGCCCGATTTGGCCAGCCCGTCCATCAGTGCGCCCATCTGGGCCAGCGCTTCCTCGGTCGGCAGGGCGCCCGATTCGGTGGCTTGGTCCGCTTTCAAGGCGACCAGGTAGCGGGTCGTGCCCGGTTGACGCGGCGGCGGCGCGGCGGTGTCGGTGGCGTCGCGGAACCCTTGTTCCTTTTCGCGCCAGCCATCCGGTTGTTCACCGTCGGCGACCGGGAAGTCCGACACTTCGTAAAGCGGGCGAATCTCGATCTCGCCGTCGGTGTGCGGGACGCGTTTGATCCAGTTGATGGCCTCTGCCTTCGAGGCGACATTGATGATCCAGAAGCCGGCGATCACCTCTTTCGATTCGGTGAAGGGGCCGTCGACGATGGTCACCTTGGCCGCGCCCTTGCTGCCGCTCTGCTTGACCCGAAAGCCATACTTCGACGACTTCAGGCCTTCCCCCGTCCGCATCACGCCGGCGCTGGTCATCTCCTGATTGAACTGGCCCATCTCGGACAGCAGTTTTTCGCCGGGAAGAATCCCCGCTTCGGATTGGGCGTTGCCTTTGACCAGCACCATGAATCGCATGTGACCTCTCCTTGTTGACGGTTCAAACTCGGCTTTCACCTGGACGACGAACCGTCGGCCAGCGGATCGACACCGGCGCTGACTTTTTTTGGCAAATTCTTCTAGCGGTTGGCGTCGGGCCGTCCGAATCGTTCCGCCGACCGCGCCTTGGCCTTCTCGGCCTCGATCGCCCGGTCGCGGAAAGGCGCGGCGGTCACCAGGCCGTCGATAAGTAGCCGGGCGATCGCCGCTACTTCCTCGACGCTGCGGTTGAAGATGGCTTCGTTCAGTTTTGACGGCTGGGTGAACCCGCTCAGCTTGCGCACGAACTGCACCGAGGCGGCCCGGATCTCATCGTCGGTGGCCGGCGGTTCGAAATTGAAAAGGGTCTTGATGTTGCGGCACACGAATCACCTCGCGGTTGCGTCTCGCCGGGATCTGCCACGTTTCCGGGGGCGCGGCCAACCGCCGCTTTTTTGACGGCGGCGTTGTCCCGGTCGACGCTGTTGTCCAGCGTGGCCAACACCGCACCCGCCGACAACGTCGTTCTGCGCGAGACCATCGCCGAGCTGCAGCGCTGCCTGCCCGGTCACTGGACGACCGCCGTCTCGGTGAAGACCAACGACGCGGCCGACGCCCGGGTGGTCATCAAGACCCCGTCTGGAGCCAGCGCGGCGTTGGCCATCGGCGCCCGCCGGCAGCTGGATCCGAAGTTCGTACCAGCGCTGGCCGACGATCTCCGGGCGTCCGCCGCTGATGCCTTCGTGGTGGTGGCGCCGTTTCTGGGTCAGCGCACGCGTGCCCGCCTGGGCGAGGCGGGCATTGGCTACGTCGACCTGACCGGCAACATGCGCCTGTGTCTGGATCGCCCGACGGTGTTCATCCAGACCCAAGGCGCCGCGCGCAGCCCGTGGTCGCAGGGGCGGGCTGCCCGCGCGCTGGACGGGGCCAAGGCGTCACGGCTGGTGCGCGCGCTGTGCGACGGGAGTCCGCCCTTCGGTGTGCGCGCGCTGGCGGCGCAGGCCGAGACCGATCCTGGGTACGTGTCACGGCTTTTCGATCAGCTGGACCGCGAAGAACTTGTCGAACGCACGCCGCGCGGGCCGGTGGTCAGCGTTGACGTTGCCGGGTTGTTACGACGGTGGACGACCGATTATCACTTCGAGGAAGCGAACCGCGCCCTGTCGTGCGCGCACCCGCACGGCGTTCCCGGCCTGCTGTCGCGTCTGGCGGGAGCCGCATTTCCTTACGCGCTGACCGCACGCGCCGGCGCGGCCGCGTTGCTGGACAGCGCCTTGCCGCCCCTGCTGGCGGTCTACGTCGACAACCCGGAACGCGTGGCGCGGACGCTGGGCGCTCGTCCCGTCGACGACGCGCGCGAGGCCAACGTCAGCTTGGTGCAGCCGTTCGATGCGGTGGTGTTCGCCGAAACCTGGGAGCGCGACGGGCTGCGATTCGCCGCTCGCAGTCAGATCGTCGCCGATCTGCTGGGCAGCCGGCCGCCCGGCCCCAGCCAGGCCGACGCGGTCCTTGCGAAAGCGGCACGACAGCGATAAACAGGCAGCCTTCCCGGCCTCGTAGCTCAGTTGGATAGAGTACCGCCCTCCGAAGGCGGGAGTCGCTGGTTCGAATCCAGTCGAGGCCACATCCTATTTGGGGACGTGGTTCGTTGCCGCGAACACGCCCCCCAGCCCCCTCGCTGCGCGCGGCGGAGCCGCGCTTCGCTCGCTTTGGGATTGGGCGCGCGGCAGGCGAAACCTGCGCGCGCCCTGACGGTGGTGGGGTGCGATGCGCGGCTCGCGAAGACGAAGTGGAGGACGGTGTGGGTTGGCGCTGGTGACAGGGTTGTGGGGGGAAAATGACAATACGGTGACAGGACCTCGAGCATAGAATACAGGGTGTCGGTCATTGACTCAGGGATGGTTCCTCCGCTCGTCGACGCGCCGCCGGCGGCCAGCGGGTGGCGCGGGTATTTTCGTCTCACCACGGTCCTGTTCGCGGCGGTGCACGCGGCGGCGGTGATCGGGATGGTGTTGTGCTGGTCGTGGGGTGGGGTCCTGCTGGCGGTGGCGTCTTACTTCATTCGCATGGTGGTGGTGACGGCGATCTACCACCGCTATTTTTCCCACCGCGCGTTCAAGACGTCGCGGCCGATGCAGTTCCTCTTTGCTTTGGCTGCGCAGACCGCCGGTCAAAAAGGCGTGATCTGGTGGGCCAGTCATCATCGCTGGCATCACAAATACTCGGACACTGCCCGCGACATTCACTCGGCCAAGCGGCGCGGGTTCTGGTTCTCGCACGTCGGCTGGATCCTGAACGACGAGTGGAATGACACTGATACAAACCTGGTCAAAGATTTGCTGAAGTATCCCGAGCTGCGCTTCCTCGATCGGCCCGGCCTCTCGATCCTGCCCATCGCCGCTCTTGGTCTGGCGGTTCTTCTCATCGGTGGCGGCCACACCTTCGTCTGGGCGTTCCTGGTCTCGTCGGTGCTGGTCTGGCACGGCTCGTTCGCGATCAATTCGCTTTCCCACCTGTTCGGGCGGCGCCGTTACGCGACCGACGACGATTCGCGCAACAGCTGGTGGTTGGCGGTGCTGACCACCGGTGAAGGCTGGCACAACAATCACCACCACTATCCCAGCTCCGCCAATCAGGGTTTTCGTTGGTGGGAGATCGACGTGACCTACTATGTTCTCTGGTTGCTGGAGCGAGTGGGCCTGGTTTGGGATCTGCGCCGCCCTCCGGCGGACGCTCTGGCCGGTCCCGTCGCCAAATCGAGCTCGTGACCGTCGCGGCGAAGGGCCAACGAGGTCCACTCGTGCTATGGTGCTCGCCGCCGGCGACTGGCGATCCAAACCAAGAGGAGCTCCATGGGAAAAGCAGAAGACAAGCGCGCTGCCATCGTGGCGCAACAGGCGACGCGCGAGCTCGCTGAACGAGCAGCGCGGGGCCTGACTGGCACGGCGCAGTCGACACCGAAGCGTCGGTCGAACTGGGCCGCCACCACGTCGCACCCGAGACCGGGCCGTCCGCGCAATCCCCACTCGTCATGATCGAGGCCGCCGGGGGCCGCGGACGTCAGAGCGCGTAGCCGCCAGACTCGAGGACGTGCAGCGCGATCTTGCGGCGTAGCGAGAACGTGTTCACGCGTTCCAGCTGGTAATAGCTGTTGATGTCGCGGATCTCGCGGCCCCACTCTTCGTCCTGCGACATCCACATCAGCATCTCGCGCAGGTGGTGAAAGACGCTCTCGTACGATTGCGCGACGAAGAGTTGGGTCATGAAGATGGGGATCCGGCTTCTCTCCTCGCCCTTGGCGCGGACCAGTTGCACGGTGCGCGTGATGGCCGAATCCATGGCGTAGATCTGGATCAGGCAATCAGCCAACACCCCCAGCAACTCTTGCTTTTCCGAGATGCCCTGCATGTACTTCTGCACGCCCAGCGACGCGCCGTAGGCCACCGCCCGCTTGGCAAAGTTGCACTGGCGCTGCTCGCGTCCCAGCGGCCCGGGCGGGACCTGGCGATTGATCTTCGTCGGGTCGGCCAGCTCCTGCTGCACCTGCCCGACCAGCGCCATCAAACCCAGTCGTCCCTGTAACGCCCGCTTGAGCAAGGTGCCCGGGACCAGCAATCGGTTGATCTCGTTGGTGCCCTCGAAGATGCGGTTGATGCGAGCGTCGCGGCTGACCCGTTCGATGGGATAATCTTCGATATAACCGGCGCCGCCGAAGATCTGCAGCGTCTCGTCGGCAGAAGCGTGCAGCATCTCTGAACCGAACACCTTGATGATCGACGCTTCGATCGAGTGCTCCTCGATGCCATCGATCATCTTCTTCTGCGCCGCCGGATCATTCGGATCGACGGCGTGGGCCCGGGCGTCCAGCAAACCCGCCGTGCGAAAGGCCATCGACTCGGCGACGAAGGTCTGGGTGGCGATGTCGCCCAGTTTTTTTCGGATCAGATCGAAATCGGCGATCGGTTTGCCGAACTGTTTGCGATCGCGCGCATAGCGGACGCCGATCTCCAGGCAATACTTCGCCCCGCCCACCGCGCCCACGCCCAGCTTCCAGCGCCCGATGTTCAAGATGTTGAAGGCGATCTTGTGGCCCTGGCCGACGGTGCCAAGGACGCTGTCCGCCGGGATGGTGCAATCCTCCAGATAAAGCGCGCAGGTCGAGCTGCCGCGGATGCCCAGCTTGTGCTCCTCGGGACCGATGGTCAGCCCGGGCGCGCCGCGTTCGACCAGAAAGGCGGTGAATTTTTCGCCGTCGACCTTGGCGAAGACGGTGAACAGATCGGCGAAGCCGGCGTTGGTGATGTATTGCTTGGTGCCGGTCAGCTTCCAGCTTTTTCCGTCGGCGGAAAGCACCGCTTTCGTCTTGGCGGCCAGCGCGTCCGAGCCCGAACCGGGTTCGGTCAGGGCGTAGGCGGCGATTCGCGCTCCGCTGGCCAGGCTGGGCAGGTAGTGCAAGCGTTGCTCGGGCGTGCCGAACAAGACCAGCGGCATGGTTCCGATGCCGACGTGCGCGCCGTAACTGACGGCGAACGAGCCCAGGCGGCTGACCGCTTCGGTGATCAGGCTCGAGCTGGTCTTGTCACCGCCGAGGCCCCCGTACGCCTCGGGGACGTCGTGCCCCAGAAGGCCCACCTCACCGGCCTTTTCCAGCAAGGCGCGCATGGTGCCGGGTTTTTTTTGCTCGATCTCGGCGGTGCGCGGCTCGACCTCGCGGCGCATGAAGTCCTCCGCCGTGTCGCGCATCATGCGCTGCTCGTCGCTGAGCATCTCGGGCGTCAGGATCGTCGCTGAACCGGTCGGCTCGATGAGAAAGCCGCCGCCAGGGGACAACGTGATGTCAGATGGCAGATCACCCATGAGAACAGGATACCAGCTCCGCGTTCTCTCCGCGCCGTTCGCCGGCGCCCCGAATAACGACTTGCTAACGACGACGACTGGCTTAACCTGAAAAAAGGGATGAGCGCGCCTACCCGGCCCCCCAAACGCGGCGATCGTCCAAGGCTGGCCTTGGTTTTGTCGGGCGGCGGTGCGCGCGGCGCCTACGAAGCGGGCGTGATGCGCTATATCCGCGAGGATCTGGCGGGCGATCTGGGCGGGCAGGTCCGCTTTGACATCATCTGCGGCACCTCCGTCGGTGGCATCCACGCCTGTTTCTTCGCCGGCACGGCCCACGTCGCCGACAAACAGGGTCGGATGCTGTGCGACCGGTGGGAGAGCTTTGTCCTGGAAGAGATGGTCAGCTTTGGCGTGAAAGAGTTCTTGCGCGCGCCGCAGACTCTGCTGGGTGGTGGGGCCATCGAAGAGTTCGAGGGCGAGCGGCGCCTGGGCGGCGTGGTGCAGACGCAGAAGTTGGAGCGCGTGGTGCGCCGCCTCATCCCCTGGCAGCACATCAGCTCGAACGTGAAGCAGGGATTTTTGGAGTCGCTGGCGGTGACCGCCACCGACATCGGCTCGGGAAAGTCGGTGGTGTTCGTCGAACGCTCCGGGACGATCCCCAAGTGGAGCAAGGATCCCTTCGTGCGCGCCCAGGCCGTGACCATGGCGCCCGAGCACGCGCTGGCCTCGGCGGCGTTGCCCATCCTGTTTCCGGCGGTCGCCGTCGGCGAGCGCTTTTTCTGCGACGGAGGTCTGCGCCAGAACACGCCGCTGTCGCCGGCGTTGCGCCTCGGCGCCGACAAGGTGCTGGTGATTGGCCTGCGCCACAAGCCGCCGATCGTGGAAGGCGCGCCCGAAGAATCGATGCCCTATCCGGGAGCGGCGTTTCTGGTCGGCAAGATCCTCGACGCCTTTCTGCTGGACCACATCGACTACGATCTCGATCGCCTGCGGCGGTTCAACGCCGTCATCGAAGCGGTGCGTACGGTGGGCCGCGACGATTCGCAGCGCTTCGACGAGGTGGTGACGAAGATGCGCGGCGCGCCTTATCGCGTGGTGGGCGAGTTCATGATTCGCCCGTCCGCCGATCTCGGCGAGCTGGCCGGCGACGTGGCCCGCACCGGCAAGTTCAAAGGCACCGGCGGCGGGGCCGGCATCCAGCTCCTGCGCCGCCTGGCCACCGCGCGGGGCGCCAGCGAGGCCGACCTGCTGTCGTACATCCTGTTCGACGGCTTTTATGCCGCCGAGGTGGCGCGCCTCGGATACGAAGACGCCCGCGCCCAGCACGCCGAGCTGGCGACGTTCCTGTCCGACTCGGTCATCCGCGAGTGATGGTGACGGGCCTGCGGGCCGCGACTACTTGACCAGGCGTAGCTGCGGCTTGCGCCGGCGGCGTCCAGCGGCGGTCGGTTCGTCTTCGACACTGCCCGCATCGGCGGGGACTGAATGCAGCGTTCGTTCGGTGATGCGCCCGCTGGGGCCGTTGACGCCGGCGGGGATTTCGCCGACCGGGGCTGGTTCCAGGTCAGCCAGGTCATCGGGGGTGCCGCCGGTGCGCGCCGCGACGATGGAAACGTCCTCGGGCACGTCCTCGTGATAAAGCACGCCGCGACCGTCGTCGCAGGCCACCACGTAGACCGCCGACCACGGCACCACGGTTCGGTGCGGCGTCTTGGCGAACGAAAGCGTGGCCCGCACGCCGTACTCGTCGATTTCCAAATCAGGAATCGGAATGGGCAGGTCGTGCCCGTATTGCAGCACCAGATGGCCTTCGGCGCGCAGGTGCAAGGGGACAACCACGCCCGGCCGGCGCGCGTCCAAATGCAAGGAAGTCCATCCCTCTCGTAGAAGTGCGAGGAAAGCGTCCTGCTTTGACGGACGTTCTGGAGAGCGCATGTCTCGCAAGCGAAGGAAGTTTAGTCTTAACTGATAGGCCGCAGGTTGCAAATGCAGAGTTAAGCCGCTGCCCGGCCGCAACTGAATGGAAGGCGCAGAATTTTCTGGTTCCGCGGCGACGGATCGTCGGTTTTGCGATACCCTGCTGACGTGCCGAATCGAACGCCCTTCGCGCCAGCCCCGGCGAATCCTGCCCGGTTTCCGTCTGGTTGGCGCGCGCGGTTGGCCCGCGATCCGATTCCGGTGCTGCTGCGGGAGGGCAGCCCGGCCCTGGTCGCCCGGGTGCGGCGCGATTTGATCGCCGACGACGAAGCGCCCGGCCCCGACGAGGTAGCCAGTTATCCTGAAGTGAAGGCCTTTCTGCGCAAGCAGGAAAAAAAAGGCAGCTTTCTGCCCAAGACCACGGAGAAGGCCCTGGGCTCGGTCAAGTTCGCTGCTTGCTTGGCCACGTTGCGCGCGCTGGATCATCTGGCCGAGATTGGCCTTCACTTGCCCAATCCCGCCGTCGAAGCCGCGGCCGAGTTTCTGTTGTCGTCGCAAGCCAAAGACGGTGGAATCTCCGACCTCACGCTGGCTGAGACGCGCGAAGGCCGCGGCAAGATCGTGGCGCTGCATTTCCACGGCTGGGCGCTGGGCGTCCTCTGCAAGGCTGGCCTGGACGCTGACGAGCGCGTCACGCGCGGGTTTCGCTTCTTGCTTGAGAACCGGCAAGCCGACGGGGGCTGGGCCTGGCGGGGCGTGCGCGCCGATTCGGCAGCACGGCCGTCGAGCCACCTGGTCACCGGCATGGCCTTGCGGGCTTTCGCCACCTCGCCGACGCGCAAGACCTCGCGCGAGGCCCGACGCGCCGCTGAGCTTCTGGCAACGCGGTTCCTTCAGCCCGATCGCTATCCGGATCGCAAGGCCGCCAGCTACTGGGAGCAGATCGCCGAGCCGCGTTTTTACACCGACGTGCTGGACGCACTGGATTGCGTGACCGCCGTCGGTCTCGGAAAAGAAAACTCCGGCGTGCGCACGGCCGAGGCCTATCTACGCGGGCGGCAACAGGCCGACGGCCTGTGGTACCCCGGCGCGCCGGTCCGCCCGATGGCCGGCGAGAAGCCCGAACCACCGTCCGACAAAGATCGCGAAGCCGCCCGCTGGCTGACCATCCGCGTGCTGATGGTTTTGCGCCGAGTGAATTAGACCCGCCACCTTCGTTCCTTGGACCTAACGATGTAGGCACTCGTGGGTCTTTTCGATCGATTTTATGCGGCGTTATTGGGCTGGGAACCTTGGGCGCGGCAGGCACCGTCCTAGTCGCATGGTTCGGGGATGGTGGGTTCTCGCTGTCGTGGCGGCGGTGGGTTGTTCAGGCGATACGCCGCTGCAGCCAGCCGCGTTTCCCACGGCGTTTGTGCGCGCTGGGTGCGCGCGCGTGCAGGCGTGTTGCGTGCAACAGGCGCAGTCGCCTGTGGCCGGTGACGCCCAGACCAGCTGCGAAGCCATGTACGACTTTTCGGCGGCCCTGATGGGCGACCTCGGCGAGGCAGTCCGGCAAGGCCGGGCGGTTTACGACGCCGACAAGGCCGTGGCCTGCGTCGACAAGCTGGCCACCATCGGCTGCGATATCCACATCGACGTGACCCGCGCGGACATGGTCAGCGACGAATGCGCGCAAGCCGTGCGAGGCCTGGTCTCGGTGGGCGGCGACTGCCAGAGCACGTGGGAATGCGCGCCCGGGCTTTTCTGCGACGGTGTTTCGGACGGCGACCATCGCTGCGTCTCGCGCCGTCCCGACGGCGCACCTTGCACCAGCGACGAGCAATGCGCCGGCAGTGGCTGCCTCGACTGGAATTGTCAGCTACGTCCGCCCATGTGCACCGCCGGCTGATCGCCCGCCCGGGTCGAGCGGCGGCGACAGCCAGCAAGGGCCGCCAAAATGTGATACAAGGACCGTGGTTTTGTGCCGTCTTTTACCGCAGGAAGGCCCTTGATTAGGCACGATTTCACCCTGACCCAGGTTCGCGCCATCCACGATTCGCCGCTGCCCGAGCTGATGCTGCGCGCGCAGATGGTGCACCGCGAACACCACAGACCGGACGAGGTGCAACTGTGCTCGCTGCTGTCTGTGAAGACCGGCGGTTGCCCGGAGGACTGCGCGTATTGTCCGCAATCCTCGCGTTACGACACCGCGGTCGATCCGGCCCGCTTGATGACGGTGCCCGAAGTGATGGAAGCGGCGACGCGGGCAAAAGAAGCCGGCGCCTCGCGTTTCTGCATGGGCGCGGCCTGGCGCGAGGTGAAGGACGGACCGGCGTTCGATCAAGTGCTGCAGATGGTCCGCGGCGTCCGTCAGCTGGGAATGGAGGCCTGCTGCACGCTCGGCATGCTCAGCGACGAGCAAGCGGCCAAGCTGGCCGACGCCGGCCTCACCGCTTACAACCACAACCTCGACACCTCGCGGGCCTTTTACGGGTCGATCATCAGCACGCGCACCTACGACGACCGGCTGCGCACGCTGAACAATGTCCGCCGCGCCGGCATCACCGTTTGCTCGGGCGGGATCATCGGCATGGGCGAATCGCTCGACGATCGTTGCGCCATGCTGATGACGCTGGCCAACCTGGACCCGCACCCGGAGAGCGTGCCAGTGAACGCGCTGGTGCCATCGCCGGGGACGCCGCTTGCCGATCGCCCGCCCGTCGACACCATCGAGTTCGTTCGCATGATCGCCACCGCGCGAATCCTGATGCCGAAGGCGAAGGTGCGCCTGTCGGCAGGCCGCCTGCAGATGTCGCGCGAGGCACAGGTGCTGTGTTTTCTGGCCGGCGCGAACTCGGTGTTCTACGGCGAGAAGCTGCTGACCACCGGCAACCCAGACGTCGACGCCGATCGCGCGCTGCTGCGCGACGCTGGCATGCGACCCGCCCCCGCGCCCGGGTTGCCGACTTCATGAGCGCCTCGCCGCTGTCCGCCGCGCCGTCGCTCGATGTGCGCGGCAAGCTGCCGCTACTGGACGCCGTCGAGATGTCCAAGCTGCGCCCCTGGCTGCGCCCGTGGTGGCGGCCCACCACCGGCGACGGGCCGACGTTCTTCTGGATGATCCTCATTCACGCCGGCGCGCTGGCCGCCCTGATCGTCGCGCCGTTGCCGGGCTGGCGCATCCTGGCCATCGCCTATGGGGTTCATGTACTGGGCGGTCTGGGGACAACGGTTTGCTACCACCGGGCCATCGCTCATAAATCGGTCAAGCTGCACCCGGTGGTGCGAAACATCTTCACGTTCTTCGCCATGATCAACGGATCGGGCTCGCCGCTGTCGTGGGCGGCCTATCATCGCCTGCACCACGCCAAGTCGGACACCCCGGAGGACATCTCCAGCCCGCGCGTGGGCGGCTTCTGGTGGTCGCACCTGCGCTGGCTGTGGCAAGCGGGCGCCCCACCGATCCAAAAATATTGTCGCGAGCTGGACCTGCCCGGCTATCGCATCTGGGCCCGCCTGCAGATCCCGGTCTTGATCCTGGCGTTTTTTGCCGCGGCGCCGTTCGGCTGGGCGGCGTTCTTGTGGATCGGGCCGGCGCGGCTGGTGTGGGCGCTGCACGCGCAGTGCTTCGTCAACAGCATCTGCCACATGCGCCCGACGTCGTCGATGGACGAGCCGACGGCGAAGAACGTGCCGTGGCTGGCGCTGATGCACGCGTTTCAGGGCGAAAACTGGCACCAGAACCACCACGACCGCCCGGGTTCGGCGCGCCTTGGAGCGACCGCCGCGCAGCTGGACGTCGGCTGGTACACCATCCTGCTGCTGGAAAAGCTGGGCCTGGCCGCCGACGTGCGCCGCCCGGAGCGCCGCGTGCTGGACGTAGCGGCCTGAGCGACGCCTACGCGCGCTTCTTACGAATCGCCGGCGCGAACCGCGGCGCGTAGACGCGCCACCAATTCGTCGACGCGATCCGCGTATAGCTTGGCGGCGGCGCGGCCGACACAGAGGCGCGCGCTGATCGGCAGGATGGTCTCCACTTCCCGCAGGTGGTGCTGGCGCAGGGTCTCGCCCGACGAGACCAGATCGACGATGCGATCGGCCAGGCCCACGAGCGGCGCGATCTCGATCGAACCGTAGAGCTTGATGATCTCCGCGACGGTGCCGCGCGCCTGCAGGTGGCGGCGGGTGATCTCGGGAAACTTGGTGGCATAGCGCAGGTGCACCTGGGCTGATTCGTCGACCGGGCGCGACTCGGGTTCGGCGACCACCATCCGGCAGCGGCCAATGCCCAGATCAAGCGGTTCGTAGAGATCGCGATCCTGCTCGGCCAGCACGTCGCGGCCGGCGATGCCGATGTCGGCGGCGCCGTGCTCGACGTAAGCGGGCACGTCGGTGTCGCGCACGATCAGGATACGCAGGCCGTGCTCGGGGATGGAAATGATCAGCTTGCGGCCGGCGTGCGATTTGTCGGCGGCGCTCAGATCCAACCCGGCGCGTTTGAACAGCACCAGCGCCTCGTCCAGGATCCGCCCGCGCGGCATCGCTATGGTCAGCGGCCGGACACTCAACGCCGGGCCAGTCGGCTTTTTCTTCGGCGGCGTCACAGCGATCCCTTGGCGCGCCGAATGTCCGCCCCCAGCGCCCGCAGCTTCTTGTCCAGACGATCGTAGCCGCGATCGAGATGATAGATGCGCAGGATCTCCGTGGTGCCCTCGGCGATAAGGCCGGCCAGCACCAGCGACGCCGACGCGCGCAGGTCGGTGGCCATCACCGTGGCGCCGGTTAACTTCGTTCCGCCGCGCACGATGGCGGTGCGGCCCTCGACGACGATGTCGGCGCCCATGCGCTGCAGCTCGGGCACGTGCATGAAGCGATTTTCGAAGATGGTCTCGGTCAGCACCGACTGGCCCCGGGCGCGGGTCATGAGGACCATGAACTGCGCCTGCATATCGGTGGGAAAACCGGGGAACGGCTGGGTGGAGATGTCCGCCGGTTTCAGGTCGGCCTTGCCGCGCACGCGGATGCCGTCACCGTCGGCGCTGACCTCGGCGCCCGCCGCGCGCAGCTTGGCCAGCACGGCTTCCAGGTGTTCGGGCAGGCAGTCGCGCACCAGCACGTTGCCGCGGGTGATGGCGGCGGCCACCAGCAGCGTCCCCGCCTCGATGCGATCGGGAATCACCGAGTGCTCGATGGGGTGCAGCTCGTCGACGCCTTCGATGGTGATGAGGCTGGTGCCGGCGCCGTTGATCTTGGCGCCCATCTTGTTCAGCACGCGCGCCAGCTCTTCCACCTCGGGCTCGCGGGCGGCGTTCTCCAGCGTGGTGCGGCCGCGGGCCAGCGCCGCCGCCATCATCAAATTCTCCGTGCCGGTGACGGTGACCAGATCGAAGACGATGGTGGCCCCGCGCAGCCGGCGGGCCCGCGCGGTGACGTACCCGTGCGATAGCTCGATCTTGGCGCCCATCGCCGCCAGACCCTTGAGGTGTTGATCGATTGGCCGCGCCCCGATGGCGCAGCCGCCGGGCAGCGAGACGCGCGCCCGACCGTAACGCGCCACCAGCGGGCCCAGCACCACCACTGACGCGCGCATGGTCTTCACCAGCTCGTACGGCGCTTCCAGATCGCCAGCGCTGCCGACGCGCGTGGTGTCGACCCAGGTCAGGCCGTTCGGTTTATTGGTGACCTCGGCGCCCAGGTTTCCCAGCAGGCGGCCCATGGTTCGCACATCGCCCAGGGCCGGGACATTGCGATAGATCGATCGTCCCTGCGCCAGCAGCGCCGACGCCAGGATCGGTAGCGCCGCGTTCTTGGCGCCCGACACGCGGACCTCGCCCGAAAGCCGGGCGCCGCCGCGGATGACGATCTTTTGCACCTGGCGCCGCTTTTCTTAGCGAAAGGCGACCGGCCAACGAGGCGCGGCCGTTACCTTAACCAGCGGCCTCGGCGGCGGGAGCGGTCTTGCCCCCGTGTTCGTCGCAAAGACCGCCGTGCGTGCGGGGCTTGCGACAGCCTTCCTTGCTGCACGTCTTGTAGCGGTGCTTGTTGCCGACGTCGCCGCGGCGCCAGCCAAAGTAGTGCTTGCGGCAAAATCCTTTGGCGCGCACCGGCTGCTTGCACTTTTCCACCTTGCAAGGCGGACCGGCGGGCGCGGCCTCGGCGGCGGCGGTTTTTGCCGCTTTTTCGGCCTTGGGCGCTTTCGCTGTCTTCGCCGTTTGGGGGTCTTTGGCTGCTTTGGTCTTGGTTTCGTCGGCCATGGCGGGCAGGAGAATAGGCGGTCGGGCTCCCAAGTCAAGGCGGCAGGCGCCGGGCGGCCAGGCAGCCTCGGCGCGGAATCGTGCACGGCGGGCCGGGGTCCCGTACAGTGAAAGCGGCATGCAAAAGGCACCCGGCGAGGTGTTCCTGGTCGACGCGGTTCGCACCCCCATCGGACGCTACGGCGGCGCGCTGTCTCATGTGCGCCCCGACGATCTGGCGGCGCAGGTCATCCGCGAGCTGGTCCGCCGCACCGGCGTCGATCCGGCCGCCATCGACGACGTGATCTTCGGCTGCGCCAACCAGGCCGGCGAGGACAACCGCAACGTCGCGCGCATGAGCTTGCTTCTGGCCGGGCTGCCGCCGTCGGTGCCGGGTGGGACGGTGAATCGACTTTGTGGGTCGGGGTTGATGGCGGTGAACGACGGCGCGCGCGCGGTGGCCACCGGCGACGCCGATCTGTTGATCGCCGGCGGCGTCGAATCGATGTCGCGGGCGCCGCTGGTGATGGCCAAAGCGCGCGAAGGGTTTCCGCGCGGCGACGTCACCTTGCACGACAGCACGCTGGGCTGGCGCTTTATCAATCCGAAGATGGAAACGTTGTACGGCACGCAATCCATGGGCGAGACCGCCGAATTGGTGGCCGAGCTTTACGGCGTCACGCGCGCCGCCCAGGACGCTTTTGCCCTGCAAAGCCAGCAGCGCTGGACGGCCGCGCAGGCCGGCGAACGTTTTCGCGACGAGCTGATGGTGGTGGAAATTCCGGGCCCGCGGTCGAAGGATCCCGCGCGGCGCGTGGAGGTCGACGAGCACCCGCGGCCCGAAACCACGGCGGCGTCGCTGGCGGCGCTGCGCCCGGTGTTTCGCCAGGAGGGCGGCACGGTGACGGCGGGGAACGCTTCTGGCATCAACGACGGCGCGGCGGCGTTGCTGCTGGCGTCGGCGGAAGGACTACGGCGCCTGGGCGGGCGGGCGCCGCTTGGGCGTGTGGTCTCCACCGCGGTGGCCGGCGTGCTGCCCAAGCACATGGGTTTGGGACCGATCCCGGCCTCGCGGCGCGCGCTGGAACGCGCGGGCATCGCTGTCGGCGCGCTGGACCTGGTCGAGCTCAACGAAGCCTTCGCCGCCCAGGCGTTGCCTTGCATCGGCGAACTGGGCCTTGATCCGGCGCGCGTCAACGTCAATGGCGGGGCGATTGCCATGGGGCATCCTCTTGGTTGTTCGGGGGCTCGGCTGCTGACCACGTTGATTCACGAACTTTCACGGCGGAAGGCGCGCTATGGTTTGGCCACCATGTGCATCGGGGTCGGCCAGGGCATTGCCACCGTCGTGGAACGACCTTAGGGAGATAGCGATGTCAGACCGGGCTCCCAACGACGATCCGAAGGACGATCTGAAAACCCCCGCCGTGCTCACGGCCGACGCCGCCGAGGCGCAGCAGGTGCTGGGCATGGTGGCGCACGAGATCAAGAATCTGCTGGGGCCGTTGGCCATGACCCTGCAACTGTGCGAGCGCCGCGCCCAGCAAGGCGAGCCGGCCGGCAAAGAGGATCTGGCCTTCGCCCGCGCGCAGGTGCAGCGGCTTTCCCAGCTGGTCACCGATCTGCTGGACACCACGCGCATCGACGCCGGGCACTTTCCCATTCACCTCGGCACGGTGGATCTGGGCGCGCTGGTACAAAGCGCGCTGGAATCCTTTCGGCGCGTTCATCCGCGCCGGGTGGTCACCGACATTCCGACCGAGACCATGGCCATCACCGGCGACGGCGAGCGGCTGGCAGCGGTGCTGGCCAATTTTCTCGACAACGCCGCCAAGTATTCGCCCGAGACCTCGCCCATCGAGGTGCGCATCAGCCGCGCCGGCGGTCGCGTGCGCGTGGCGGTGGTCGACGGTGGCCCGGGGATCAGCGCCGAGGATCAGACGCGCTTGTTCCAGCGTTATTTTCGTTCTGCCGCGACCGCCGAGAAGACCCGGGGCCTGGGCCTTGGTCTTTACATCAGCCGACTGATCGCCGAACGCCACGGCGGCACGGTCGGCGTGACCTGCGCACCGGGGCGCGGGACCACCTTCTGGTTGGAGTTGCCGCTGGGGCAAAGCTAGGCGCCGGCGCGGCGCTGGCGGCTAATCGGGTCAAACCCTTGCCGCAGCGATGCAACGCCGATACTCTGCCCATTTTCGACGGAGATAACCGACGGTGCCACGCGATCCGAAGATCACACCCATCACCCGCCACGAGCCGCGGACGTTCTACGCCACCCGCGTGACGCGCACGCAGGCCGGCGAATCGTGGGATCTGTGGTCGGTGGAAGATGGGCGCCGGGTGGGATTTTTGTCGGTCGTCGACGACGGACACGTTGTCTACGCGCTGGCCACCGTCAAACGCGGCACCGCCCACGAAGAGGTCGCCGATCTGGTCGAAGGCTTTTTCACGCCGTCATCCACCGACGCCCACAACCGCGAGATCATCATCTCCGACTACGACGAAGAGCCCGAGATGCTGGAGTCCGATATCAGGCAAGCGTGAGGCCGCGGACCGCCGCGCGCCCTTCTGGGCTATTCTGATCTATTGATGATGGGCAGCGTTCCCGCCACCGGGCCCTTCCGGGGATTCACTCCCTTCGACGAAGCCGCGGCGGAGACTTTCTACGGTCGCCGCGAAGAGACCACCCGCCTGACCGAGCTCGTGCTGACCGACGCCAATCGGGTCAGCGCGCTGACCGGTGAGCTGGGCGTCGGCAAGACGTCGCTTTTGCGCGCCGGGTTGATCCCGGCCTTGCAGAAGCGCGGCGTGGTGGCGATCTACCTCGGCGCCTACGACGACATCGACGCCGAGGTCTTGCAGGCGACCAGCCGGGCGGGCGTTGATCCGCCGCAACCGAACCAGGAGGTCGCCGACTACCTGGCGCGCATCGCCCGCGAATCGCGCGCCGGCACGGTGCTGATCCTCGATCACCTGGAAGAGATCCTGGGCGACGAACTGGGTATCGCCGCCGATCTGGGGACGCTGCTCGCGCGCGCTTTGGAAACCGGCGGCAACCGTCTGCGCCTGGTGTTGTCGGTGACCGAGGCCTGGTTTCCGCGGCTGGATCTCTTGTTTCGCACCGCCGGGGTGACGCCGCAGCCCGGCGCCTGGATGACCCTCGGCCCACTGACCGAGACCCAAGTGACGGAGATCTTCGAGCAGACCGCGCTGCAATCGGGCGTCTTCTTCGAGGGTGGTCTGTCAGCGGCGGTGGCGGCCGACATGGTGCGCGGGCGGGCCCGGCCGCTGGAGTTGCAACTGGTCGGCGCGGCGCTGCTGAATCTGCGCCTGACGTCGCTGCGCAAGTACCAGCGCAGCGGCGGCGCCGAGGTGTTGCCGCTTTTGTATCTGGATCAAGTGTGCGCCCAGGCCGGCGGTGCGCTGGCCCGTCGGGTGTTGGTGGACGTCGCCGAGTCGAAAGAGATCGGCATCGAACGGCTGGAGAATCGCCAGCGCCGGCCGCGCCCGCAGCTGGTGGAGATCCTGAACGCGTTCAAGAAGCGCAGCTTGATCCGCTCGCGTCCGTCGCGGCGCGGGGATTTTTATGCCCTGGTGCACCCGGCGCTGCGCGGGCCGATCGAAGATTTCGCCATCGCCGATCGCGGGCGGGCGACGGCCACCCGGCGCGGGATGCGGCGGCGGTTGAACGCCGGCGAGCGGCTGCGCGTGCGCGATTTGGTGGCCGTTCGTCGTCACCTCGGCGCCGCGCTGACCGACGACGAGCAGGCGGCGGTCAGCCGTGGGGTGCGTCGGCTGGCGGTGCAGGTCGGCGTGGCCTTCGCGCTGCTGATCGGGCTGGGGGTTTTTCTGCTCACCGATCTGCGGCGGTCGTACACGCTTGGTTTTGATCCGCCGGGTGGCGGCGGGGCGGCGCGGGTGGTGGTGCGCCTCGGGCGCTCCAGCTTGTCGTTCTTCAATTTTCTGCCCAACCGTCCGCGTTTCGGCGCGGTGCTGGCCGACACCGGGTTCTCGCCGGCGGGACTCGTCGCCGAGGAAGCGGAGAAGATCGCCGCCGGCAAAGCGTCGGGCACGCTGGACGCCGCTGCTGACAGGAAAGGCGCGCGCAGCGACAAGCCGAACGCGCCGCCGGTGCCGGGTTGGTTGCGCGAAGTGCTAAGCGGCCTGCGCCCGGTTCCACGCGGGGTGGCCAAGGCGCTGCTGGGCGATCCCGACGGCGTGACGTCGTTGAAGCACGCCTTCAGCGATCCGCGCGCCCGGCGCGAAACCCTGGAGGCGCTGGCGGTGATCGGCAGCGGCCGCGCCGGCGAGGACGAGATCTTGTCGGCGGCGCTGACCGACAGCGCGCCGGAGATCCGCCGCCGCGGCGTCGAGGTGGCGGCGGCCATCGATCGCCGGCAAGGCGGTGGCGCGCACGGGGCCACCCTGCGCACGGCCCTGGCCGACAAGTCGCTGGACGTGCGGGCGGCGGTGCTGCGGGAAGCGGCCTCGCTGCCGCCGGCCGAGGCGGGCGGTATCTTGACCGTGGCGCTGCGCGATCCCGATCCGGCCTTCCGCAAGAACGCCGAGGACGCCACGCTGGCCCTGGCCGAACGCGCGCCGGGCGCCGCCGCCGAGGCGGTGCAACAGGTGCTGCAAAGCCCCGACGGGGGCGTGCGCCGCGCTGGCCTGGCTTTGCTGGAGACCATCGCCGCGCGCGCGCCGGCCGCGTGCGCCGGTGCGCTTTCGCGCGTGGTGGCCAACGAGCAAGCGCCCGAAGAGGCGCGCGTCGCCGCGTTGCTGGTGTTGCGGCGGGCGGGCGTGCCGTCGGAGGATCTGCACGCCCTGCTGGAAAAAGCGGTGCGTCCCGAGGCGTCACCGCGCTTGCGGGCGGCGGCGCTGCCGCTTTACGCGCGCTTTGTCTCGGCCGAGCAAGCAGAGGAGATCGCCCGCACCGAAATGAAAGGGGCGGCGCCGGCGCGCGCGGCCGGCGCGGCGGTGTGGGGGACGGTGGCGATCAGTCGGCCGGATCTGGCGCTCAAGCCGCTCAAGGGTTTGCTCTACGATCCGTCGACGGACATTCGGCTGGAGGCGGCACGATCGTTCGCTTATCTCAAACGCGATGGCATCAATCTGGCCGAGAAGGCCCTGCGCGATTCCAGCGTCGAGGTGGAACGGGCGGCGCTGGATTCGCTGATGGCGCTGACGGCAGTGAACGTGAATCTGGTGGCCGACATCCTGGGTCGGGCGGGCAAGACGGTGCGGCCGGTGGTGCGGCGCAATCTGATCGAAGCGCTGGGGCGGCTGGGGGAGACGCGGCCGAACGCGGTGCTGCCGTCGCTGGCCCACGCCATGAAAGACAGCGACGCCGGCGTGCGCACGGCGGCGGCCAACGCGTTTTGCGGCATCAGCAAGAAGAACGCCGCCGCCGCGTCGCCGTACCTGCGCATCGCCGCGCGCGACGACCGGCACGAGGTGCGCACGGCGGCCGCGGCCTGTCTCGGCGATCTGGGCGACGCCGATCCGAAGGGCGCGGCGCGCATCGCCATCGAGCTCGGCGACGCCGGCGAGGCGTCGGTGCGCATCGCCGCCGCCGAATCGATGGGACGCCTGGGCGGCAAAGCCGTCGATCTGGCCATCCCGGCGCTGACCAAGCTGGCGGGCGATCCGGATCGCAACGTGCGCATCGCCGCCGTGCGCGCGCTGGCCGGGGTGACCGCGGCGGCGTCGGCGCCCGGGCCGGGAAACGCCCCGGGGGGCGCAAGCTTCGCCGGATCAAGGCGCGGCGGCGAAGTCGAGCGCACGTTGAACGCGGCCTTGCTTCAAGGCGACGCCGGTGAGCGGCGGTTGGTGGTCGAGGCGGCGGCCAAGGCGGGGCTGGTGACCGTACTTCGTCAGGCCACCGCTGACGGCGACGAATCGGTGCGGCTGGCCGCGGTGCGGGCGGCGGGCGCGCTGTCGCCGCCGGCGCTGGACGTCGTGCGCGGCGCCGTCGACGATCGGGCCAACGCTGTGCGCGCCGAGGCCACGCAGATCCTCTCGGGCGCGTCGGGCGCCGGCGCGCGCGAGGTGCTGCCGATCTTCGAATCGATGTTGCGGGGCGGCGACCGCAGCGCGCGCGAGGCAGCGATGATCGGCATCGGCCAGCTGTCGGGCGCCGGCGAGGCGGGGGCGCGTTTGCTGGGCGAGGCCCTGGGCCAGCGCAGCGAGGCGTTGCGGACCGGCGCGGCGCGCGCCCTCGGTCAGCTGGCCGAGCGCGAGCCCGATGTGGCGGCCGTCTATCTCGAACGCGCCGTGCGCGACCCGTCGTACGACGTGCGCAACGCCGCCATCCCCGGTTTGGCGCGGGCCTGGGCGGGCAAGCAAACCGCCGACGAGCTGCGCCGCACGCTGCTCGAAACCGAGGCGGACAGCCCGCACCGTTTCGTGGCGCTGGAGGCGCTGGTGGTCAAGGCGCAGACCGGCACCGACGGTGGCGCGGCCGGCAAGGCGCTGGGCGAGGTGGCCGCGTCGGGGCCGCCGCTGGCCCGGCTGGCGGCGCAGCTAGGACGCAGCTTTGTCAGTGCGCCGCTGGGTGATCTGCACGCCTTCTTGGAACGCTTGCTGGGCAGTTGAGCGCCGAACGCGCAAGCAGCGCACGCCAAGACCACGTAAGATCAGCGGCCATGTTGGCTTATGGACCACGGACCGCGCTGGCGGCGAGCGTGACGCTGTTGTGGCTGACCGTCGGCGGTTGTGGCGACGGTTTACCGATGGCGACCACCGGCAGCGGCAGCGGCGGCACCGGCAGCGGCGGCGATTCGATGGGCGGGGCGCCCGGCGACGACGCCGGCACCGATGACGGCTCGGGCGCCGGCACCGACGGACCGGTCACCGTCGACGGTGGGGCCTGCAACGTGGTGGTGCAAAACCACCCCGACGAAGGCGCCAACCACGTCGATGAGTGCTCCGCGGTCACCTACGCCACCAATCCGCCGTCGTCGGGAAATCACTATCCGATCTGGGCGGCCTATCAGACCTACGCCAAGCCGGTGCCGTGGGGATACCTGGTCCACGATCTCGAGCACGGCGCGGTGGTGATCAGCTATCGCTGCCCGTCGGACCCGGCCGCTTGCAACGTCGATCTGACTGCCGTGCAAGCGTTCATCGCCAGCCAGGCGCCCGACGACCTCTGTCTGTCTCGCAAGTTGATCACGCTCGTCCCCGATCCCGATCTGGACGTGGCCTTCGCCGCCAGCGCCTGGACCTGGACGTTGCGCGCCGATTGCTTCGACGCCGCCGCCTTCGGGCAGTTCGTCGACGATCACTACGCCCACGGGCGCGAGCGGATCTGCAGTCAGGGCATCGACAACTCCGCCAGCGGCTGGTGCCCGCCTTAGGCACGGCCGACGGCGGCGTTGGTCATTCGGTTCGTTCGCTACGCTTTGACGCCGTCGTAGCGTCGCGGTCAGCGGCGCCGGCTGGCCATGCCGCGGTCGATCTCGCGCTGGCTCTCGCGCTTTTTCGAGTCTTCGCGCTTGTCCCACTGTTGCTTGCCGTGCACCAGGGCCAGCTCGGCTTTGACGTGGCCGCGCTTTTCGTACAGCGACAGCGGGACCAGCGTGTAGCCCTTTTCGCGGATTTTTCCCGACAGGCGATCGATCTCCCGCCGGTGCAGCAGCAGCTTGCGCTTGCGGCGCGGGTCGTGGTTGCGGCCGTGAGCGAAGGCGTAGACGCCGACGTCGACCTGGTGCAGCCAAAGTTCGCCGTGATCGATGTCGGCGAAGGCGTCGACCAGCGTCACCTTGCCATCGCGGATGGATTTCACCTCTGACCCGGCCAGGACGATGCCCGCTTCGATCACCTCGTCGACGTGGTACTCGTGGCGGGCGCGGCGGTTACGCGCCAGCACCTTGACCTCGTCGGCGCTGTCTTTGTTCTTCGGGGGAGCGGCCATGGCGGTGTGCGCGAGCGGCAGCCTAACAGACCGGCAGTCACACCGCCCGAGCCAGAGCCAACACGTGCACCGACCGCGCGCCAGCCCGGCGCAAGGCATCGGTGCAGGTGGAGAACGTCGCCCCGGTGGTGAAGACATCGTCGACCAGCAAGATGCGGCGCCCGTCGACGGCCGCCGGATCGTCGACGGCGAAGGCGCCGGAGACTTCGCCCAGGCGCGCCGCCGGACCCGCGTGGCCAAGCTCGCGGGTGGGCCGGATGCGGCGCAGGCGATCCCTTTCCAGTCGGGGGCGGGCGGCCGCTGGCAGCGAACCGTCAGGCAGCGCGCCGAAAGCGCCGCGGATGATCTCCAGCGCTTGGTTGAACCCACGCTGGCGCAGCCGGCGCGGGTGCAGCGGCACCGGCAGAACCGCGTCGGTGGGTTGCAGATCCGCGGCGGCGATCGCCTCGGCCAGGGCGGGCGCCAGCAGCCGACCCAGCCGGCGGGCCAGATCGCGCCGCCCTCCGTGCTTCATGCGCACGATGGCCGCGGCGATGGCCTCGCCATAGGAGAAAACCGCCTGCGCTTGCCGGAAGGGAAACGGCACCCGGTGGCAGCGGTGGCAACGCCGGCCCGGATCGGCGTCGGCGCTGGTCTCCTCGGAAAACGGCAGCGCGCAACCGCGACAGACGGGGCCCAGCTTGCCCAGCGATAGCTGACAGGCGGCGCAGAAGACGGCCGCGTCAGGAATGAAGGCATCGCAGGCCGCGCAGCGAGCAGGCCACACCAACTGCGCAGCGGCAGCGAACCAATGACCGACGGGCATGCCTGATCATCGGACGATCGAAGCGGCAGTTGCGCCGGCCGTCAGCGGGCCTTGGCCCGCTTGCGGGTTTTTTCCGTCGCTGACGCTTGCTTGAGCGATCCGTTGCTGGGCGCCGTTTGACTGGCCACCACCGCCGATCCCGGCGGCAAGATGGTCAGCACGTCCGGCGACGACGGCTTGCCATTGCTCACCGCCACCTCCTGGCGCGCGTCGCGGGCCTCGATGTAGTAGTGCAGGAACTTCCCGCTCAAGCGATTCGCCGGGATCACCGCGGTGAACCAGCCCTTCTTTGACGGCTCCATCAGGACCGCGTTGTAGGGAACCACGCCGGCCGGCCGGTAATAAAAGACGATCAGCTTGGCGCCCACCTTCGGTTGCGCCGCGCAATGAACGTAGAGATCGGCGCCCGCTGCTGCCTCGTCGGGAACGGTGCAGTGCAGCGGCTCGGGGAAGGTCTTCGGCAGGTCCGGGCCTTCGACCAGCTTTTCGCGCTCGGTCGCTTCCTTGGTCTCGCGCGCCTTGCGGTCTTTCTCCCTGGTGTCGGCCTCTTGCCAGACCTTTTCCAGTTTCTCCTTGGCGTCGCGCTCTTTCTTGTCTTCGTCGCGCATGATGGCCAGCTGGTGATCTTTGTCGGCGTTGTCTTTCTCTAGCTGCTGAACGCGCGCCCTCAGATCGGCCAGTTGCTTGTCGTTGTCCACCTTGGTCTTTTCCAGCTTCTCCTTGGCCTCGCGTTCTTTTTTTTCGTTGGCCTTGAGCGCGGTCAGCTCCTGCTCTTTGTCGGTTTTTTCTTTTTGCGCCTGCGCCAGCTGGACCTTGCTGTCTGTCAGTTGCTTGTCGGCGTTCTGCTTTTCTTTCTCCGCTTTGTCGCGGGTCGCCTGGGCCTTGCTTTCGCTTTCTTTGGCCGCCACCAGATCCTTTGATTGCTTCTCTCGTTCGGCCTGGGCGCTCTTGTCGGCGGCTTTCTCCGATTGCTGGTCTTTTTCTTTGTCGGCCGCGGCTTCTTTGTTGTCGCTCTTTTGAGCCTTGTCGGATTTCTTTGGCTCGACGGGGGCTGGTTCTTTGGTCGCCGCGGTGGCGTCCTGATCCTCGGCCTTCGAGAAGGCCGCCTTCACCGCCTTCTTGTTCATCTTGGACGGCACCTCGGCCGCCGCGCTGATCCCCAGGGCCTTGACGAAGTCGCTGATGCCGGCGTCCTTGTTCTTGCTCTCGACCTCGGCCACGCCCAAAAGCACGTAGGTCTGCGCCAGCGCGGCGTGCTTGGAAAAACCGTTGTCGTTGGCCAGCGTCACCGCCTCTTGCAGCTCGCTTTTCATTTGCTCCCACTTGCCGCTGCCGTAGGCGGTGGTGGCCGCCTGATTGTGGGCTTTGATCTGGTCGACGACGGCCTTTTGATCAGCGGCCTGGCTGGACGGGGCTGCCGCCAGCAAAACCATCAAACCAACGGCCACGGTGGCGATATGGGCGGGACGGGTCATGGGTCACTCCTTTTGCTGATCCCCCTGCCTGGTACGCCTTTCCAAATTCTCCGATTCCGAAAAGCGCGAGACCGCACTATACGCGACGAATCCGTCCCCAGGTCAAGCTGGCCCATTCAAAGGAACGCGTTTTTCCGGCCAAAATCTTCACTTTCCGTCGACGACCAGGCCACGTTCGCGCTCAGGGATCGATCTGATGGCGCCGCAAAAGTTCCCGGAGGTGACTGCGGTCCATCTGTCCCAGGCGCGCGGCCAGCGACAGATTCCAGCCGGCGTGTTTGATCAAAGATCGCAGATACATCCGCTCCCAGTCGGCGACCGCCCGATCCTTGGCGTCGCGAAATGAAACCCCAAGGTCGAACTCTGTCGAATCGTCCAGCAGAGCCGCTCCCGCGCTGCTTGGTTCGGAGGGCGGCGTTCCCAGGCCCGGGTCGAAGTCGCCGAGCAAGATCGCCTTTTCCACCGCGTTGCGCAGCTCGCGGATGTTGCCCGGCCAATCCTTGCGCTTGCTCAGCGTCCGTTTGATCCCTTCCAGCAGCGCGGGATCCAGGTCGGCGCGCGCCCGCTTGGCGAATTGCTCGATGAGCGGCGGGATGTCCTCGCGCCGTTCGCGCAGCGGCGGCAGGCGCAGCCGCAAGGCGTCCAGCCGATAGAAGAGATCGGCGCGGAACGACCCGAGCTCGACGCCTTCTTTCAGATCGCGGTTGGTGGCGGCCACCACCCGCACGTCGATCTGCACCGACTTGGTCGATCCGACGCGCTTGATCATCCGCTCTTCCAGCACGCGCAACAGCTTGGGTTGCATGTGCAGGGGAAGCTCGCCGATCTCGTCAAGGAAGACGGTCCCGCCGTGGGCCGCCTCAAACGCGCCGATCTGCCGCTCGGTGGCGCCGGTGAAGGAGCCGCGCTCGTGACCGAACAGCTCGCTTTCGATCAAATTGGGCGGGATGGTGCCGCAGTCGACGATGATGAACGGGCCTTCGGGGTGCGGGCCGGAGCGGTGGATCATCTCGGCCAGCAGCGTCTTGCCGGTGCCGGTCTCGCCTTCCAGCAGAACGGTGGCGCCGGCGTTGGCCACTTTGGGCAGCACGCCCAGCAACTGCCGGACCGCCGGGCTGGTTCCCAAAAGCCGCACGTCCTGGGTGGCGTCCGACGAAGGGTTGCTCTCCGCCAGCACCGACATCACTTGCAGCGTGCTGCTGCCGATCTGGATGGGAACCAGCGGCGTCAGGTAGGCGCGCTCGACGAAGCAGCCGCCCACCTGCGTGCCGTTGGTGCTGCCGAGATCGCGCAGCATCAGGCCGTGCGGCGTCGATTCAATCACGCAGTGGAAGCGCGAAACGGTGGGATCGGACAGCGCCAGATCGTTCGCCGACGCCTTGCCGATCCGAAACTCGCGCGCTTCGATGGCTCGATTGGCGCCGACGCTGGGGCCGCTGACGACGGCCATCCGGAACGATCGCGTGGCCGGGGGCTGATTGTACGAGCCAGAGACGATCGACGTCCGGAGCTCACGTTCTGCTTCCATCGAGACCTCCCTGGAATCAGATGCGCGTGACCAACCAGTTTGTTCCCAAACACTAGGACGATTGCCCTCCTTTTGTCTATGACTGTTGTTTATTCAGGCAGCGCACGCGTCAATGACAGTTCCCGCGCTCAATTGTTTGGCTATCTGTTTTCGTGCGCGATGGCGGCGCACTCTCAATGTGTCGGGACGCAAGCCGGTCAATTCAGCCACTTTCACCGTCGGCAGGCGATTGACCTCGCACAGCAAATAGACTGTCCGATAGTGCGGGGCCAAGGTGTCGATGGCGGCCCGCAACTTCTCCAGAGAACGGTGGGTTTCCAGGGCCTGCAACGGATCAGGCGGTGCGGTGGTGATGCCTTCCCAATCAAATGACTCTTCGCGTTTGGCCAATCGTCCCCGTGAGCGCCAAAGATGCCGCACCACGTTCAGCGTGACTTTCAACAGCCACGCGCTCGGGCTGCCGACGTCATTCAAAGACGATCCGCGCCGGTGAACGATCAAGAAGACTTCTTGAACCACGTCCTCGGCGTCACTGGTTGACCTGGTCAAGCGGGTCGCCCAGCGACTGACTCGCCGAGCGTAGTCGCGATACAGCGCGGCGGTATCAGGCGGGGCGCAAATGGTCGCTGAGGCGCATTCCGAGGCGGTGTTGATCGACATGCCTCTTTGCAACAGCAACCGACGTACCAAGCAAAGAGGCGGTCGCGCTGCGGGTCATGCTGGTGGTCGCAGCGCGGTGGAGGTTCCAGCCTTCAGGTACGGGCCACCGCCTCCCGAAAGGCGGCGGCCACCGGCGGCTTGGCGTAACGGCGAGAGAGGGGAACGTTTGGATCGATTTTCAACGCCTGGCGAAATTGCTCGATGCCCAGGTGCGGCTGCTTGAAGCCGCTCACCAGGACGATGCCCAGATCGGCATGGGCGATCGCCGCGATCGCGTGTCTTTGCAGACGCGCCCGCCCAGCGACGGTCAGCGCTGCCTGCAGCAGCGCGCGGGCGGCTTCGACGTTGCCGCGCTGATAGGCCAGCATCGCCTTGTTGTTCAGGGCGGCGATCTGCGCCACCGCTTGCTGGCGGGCGGCCATCGGGGTGATCGTCTTGCGGCCGCGTCGAGCGTCGGCGGGCGGCGCTTCGTGGTCGACGGCGAAGACGGTCGGTCCGTCGGCAGCGGGCGTGTCGTCTTCTTCTTGGTCGGCGCTGGTCGGCGCGATTTCCAGCGCCGCCAGTGGAACGAACTCGGGCGGGTGAACCGCCCGGCCAAGCTGGATCACCGCCGGCGGCGTGGACCGTCGCAACAGCGCGCGGCTCGGCCCCGATGAGATGGCCATGCCGGCCAGCGCGGCCACCAGCAGACCAAGGCCGCTGAAGCGCCGGCGAGGCGACAGCCACCCTAGAAAGCGCGTGATCAGCGCCGGCATCTTGCGCGGTAAGCGTGGCGCCGGGCGAGCCGGCAGATCGTGGCCGCCCATGATCTCGGCGACTCGCCGGGCCCGCTGGCCCAGCACGTCGCCGCTGACGCCTTGAACCCACTGACCGATCTCGGTGGCGCTGGCCACGTCGATGGCGTCGATGATCGCCTGGGCGAAATGCCGCGCCGTCGGGGGGCGCCGCCCGCGGTCGCGCTCCATCGCCTGCAGCACCACCAGATCCAGCGCCGGCGGCACGGCGGGATTGAACCGGCTGGGCGGCGGTATATCACCGGACAAGATGCTCACCCAGACCATGCGCGGATCGTGGTGGCGGAACAATCGCCGCCCGGCCAGCAGCTCCCACAGGACCACGCCGGCCGAGAACAGATCGGCGCGCCGATCGATCTTCTGAAAACGGATCTGCTCGGGCGCTAAATAAGCAGGCTTACCGCCGCGATCGCGCTCGCCGGTGGGCAGGTCTTGCATCTTCGCGCGCGCTACCCCGAAGTCCAGTACGTGGGCCACGCCGTCGGTGCCCACCATGATGTTCTGCGGTGAGATGTCGCGGTGGACGATCTCCAGCGCGGCGCCGTCTTCGGTGGTCGCCTCGTGCGCCGCCTGCAGGCCGCGCAGCACTCCCACCATGATTCCGGCGGCCACTACCGGCGCCGGCGCGCTGCCGGCGTGAATCGATCGGTTCAAAAGATGCGACAGGGTTTCGCCGTGCACGTACTCCATCACCAGGCACAGCTCGCCCTGCGCGGCGCGCACCACGAAATCCAGAGGCGCCACCACGTTCGGGTGATGCACGCGCGACGCCAGCCGACCTTCGTCCAGGAACATCGCCACGAAGCTGGGATTCCAGGCCAGCTGCGCGTGCAGCTGTTTGATCGCCACCACCCGCGGCACGCCCGGCTCGATCGAGCGACCAAGGTGCACGGTGGCCATTCCGCCGCGGGCGATCTCTTCGTAAACCTCGTAGCGATCCTCCAGGCGACCAAGATCAGCGGCGAGATTGGCCGGGTGCTCCCGATCCGCGACGTCGAGTTGCAGATCGCGGCGGCGTTGCCACGGCGTCTGTTCGCTATGCCGGTGGCGCCCGTCGGCCTTGGTCAGCGCGGTGATACCTTCGTCCCAGGCGGTGGGGTGAGGCGGTGGCATTTGCGATCGCAGTTGGTGCGCCATGATCAATTCCCTCCCAGCGTGGGCCGATAGGTGAGGCCCATGGTCATCGACACGTACTCGTCCAGAGCGCCGCCCGCGATCAGGCTGTCGCCCGGCTGCACTTTCAGATCGAACCCGTAGCGGCGCAGGCCCACGGCGACGAACAGCTCGACGTCGTCGTTGAACGCATAGCCGGCGCCCATTGTCAGATCGATGCCGCGGGTGACGGCGCGCGGAAATCGATCGGCGTCGTTCAGCCGCCCGGCCGTCAGCACGTACAGGTAATCGGCGCTGGTGCGCATGAAGGCCTGACGGGACAGCGCCAGTTGCAGTCCCATTCCGGCGCGAATCACCCGGTAGTCGACGTCGGGCGCCACCGTGCCGACGTTGGCGGCGAAGGTCTCCGCCAGGTAGCCACCGCGCGGGACCAGGTCCACCGGGCCCAGCGCCGCCCGATAGCGCACGCCCAATTCGTATCCGTGCACATCGGTGCGCGCGCGCCCGTCCGAGCCGGTCTGCTCGGTGGTGACGCCCATGGCATAGGTGACGTTGCCAGTCAGGCCGAACCCGGCGATCCAGTCGTCGCGCGTGGCTTCGACCAGCGCGAACGGGTGGAAGGCCATCTCGATGGTGATGGCGGTGGCGCGATCCAGTCGATAGGCCGGGATGTTGCTGAAGTTGTCGGTGAAGGTCATCGACCGACTGAACACGCGGCCGCCGGCGCCCAGTTCAAGATACGGGCGCGGCATGTTCGCGCCGGGCAGGTCGCGTGGTTTCTCGTCGCTGGTTTCGGCTTCGACGTCGTCTTCCTTTTCTTTGTTGGCTTGCGCCTTGCTCGGTTTTCGCGCCGGTTTGGCCGCCTTGTCGCCGTCTTCGTCGTGGTCGCCTTGCTGGTGCGAACGGGCGTGGACCGGCGGGCGGGCCTTCACCCGAACCTCGGCGTCTTCGTCGTCGGCGCTGTCGGCCGCGCGATTGGCCAGCAGCACCTGCAAGCGGTGCGGCGTGGCTCGGGCCACCGTGGCGGTCAGGCCGTCCAGGCGGCGGTTGGTGACGTCGTAACGAGCCACCGCTTCCCCGGTCTCGCCGTTGCGGACGATCATCTCCACGCGCCAGTTCTTGTTGCGCCTGACCGTCGCGGTGACGAACGCCGCCACGTTCAGCGACCGCCCGACCTCGGCGAAGTCTTCGTCGCTGCGCAGGCGCACGCCCGACTTGCGGGCGGCCTCCAGCACCTGGGCGTCGGGGACCAGGTAATACTGGCGCAGCAGCGCGCTCTCGACGGCGTCTTGCACCACCGCACCCTGCGGTCCGCGGAACGAATCGATGGCGACCCGCTGCGCCAGATCGCTGGCCGCCGCCGGCGCCGCCGCTGCCATCAGCAGCGCCGCGAGCAATCCAAACCCGCTGGCCGTCGCCTCCAAGCTGCGCCTGCGTCGATTTTTTTTCATGACCATCACTTTCCCCCGCTGACCTTGGCAATGGCGGTGACCGCCCAGTCGCTGACACAAGCGATCTCTGCGGCGGTGAGCGGTGTCCCGCCGGCGGGCATCTGGACGCCGCAATCGGTGACGGCGCCGGCCAGCTTTTGGAAAAGCAAACCGGTCGGTTTGCCGCTGGTCAGCAAGCCGGCGACGAGCGGCTGGCTCTTGCAGGTGGAAGTCTTGTTCACCATGCGCGCGCCCAAGCCCGTCGACACCAGATCCAGATTTTTCGTCGGGGCGGCGGCGCCGTGGCAGCCGCCGCAGCGGTTGCTGAAGATGTCGGTCAGCACGTTGACGCCGGTGGGACAGGCCACCGCCGCCGCGGTGCCGGCCTCGCCGATCGCCGAACCGCTGTCGGTGCCGATGGTGCCGCCGCCGTCAGCGGTCGGGTAGCCAGCGCCGCCGGCGTCGGGAGCGGCGCCGTTGCCGCCGCTGCCGGTGGTGCTGCCGGTGCCCGACGCTGATGCTTGTCCGCCGGTGCCGGTCGAGCCTTGGTTGCCCTGGCTGCCTGCCCAACCGCCGCTGCCGGCGCTGACCGTGTTGTTGTTATTGCTGGTGCCGCCGCTGGTGCCGCCGCCGTTGTTCGCGGGCGGCGTGGTTCCGGCTCCGCCGTCGGCCAGTGGATCGAACTCCAGGTGACCGACACAGCCGGTGACAACGACAAGACCGACGACCAGGGCGCTTCCTCGTGCGATCATTGACACAACCCCCGGACGGCAGCGGCGTTGAAGGTCTTGTTGCAGAAGCGCTTGGCCTCGATCTTCGGGGCCAGGGCCCGCCAGGCGCAGACCATGTCGGCGCGCGACACCAGCGGATCGGCGGTGGTGCGCGGGAAGCTCCGGTTGGTGGGATCATTGGCCAGCACCGTCGCCTCGAAGGCGGCCGGATCCTGATTGAACTCGGCGGCGACGCCGCGGAAGCCCAGATTGGATTCGTATTCACCGTCCAGCACGACCAGGTCGGTGTATTCCGTCGCGCCGAGCGGCGGGCCGCCGCCGTCCAGCGAATTGACGATGCCACGATAGCGGGCGCTGTCGGCGACGAACACGTCGGGCATGAACACTGGCGGGTAAAGCGCGGTGATCTCCTGGAACTCGCGCACCTGGAACGCCGAGACGTCGGCGCTGATGAAGCTGCGCATCTCGTCGGTGCGGCGCGGCCGGACCATCCCGCCGTTGCCGTGGCAGCCAAAGCAGGAGATCCCATTTTCCACCACCGCGCCCGGCCGGCGGATGTCGCGCACGATGGCGGTGTCGGCGACGGCCAGCTTGTTGCCAGCGCTGTTGATCAGCATGTAGCCCTGCATGCCGTTCGGCATCGAGAAGATCACCTCGCCGGCGTCGTTCTCGAACGTGTGGACGAAGTTCTGGCGATCCACCGCCGTCGGCCCCAGCGGGTTGGCGAAGATGTCCTCGCGACCGGTGTCGGTCTTGAAGTCGTAGCTCACCCACAAGTACTGGCCGCCGTTGCCCAGGTGGCGTTCCGCCATCCGGTTGTGCAGCGAGACGCCCGAGCGAAGGACGGCGAAGCGCACCAGGTTCTCCGGCTCGGCTTGACCCGGATGGTTGATATCGTTGGCGATGTTCACGCCCACCTGCTGCGCCAGCTGGTTCAACGTCGCCGGCAGATTGATCAGAGTGTCGTAAAGCGGCGCGCGCGAGGCGGTGTCCCAGAACCAGTCGGCGCGCACGAACGGCGCTTCTGTTCCGAGCTCGGCGTACAGCGACCGATGTCCGGCCAGCGCCGAGGTCAGACAGTACGGATAAAATCCGGTCAGCTGATCCCACACGGCGTTGTTCCAGCCGAGATCCGACAGCCGCACGCGAAAGATCGAACTGCGCGAATCGATCGGGACCATCGGGACGACGGTCCCGCGGCGCGACACCGAGTTGACGGCGAAGGCCAGCAGGTTCTTGGCCACCGTCACCTCGCTGTCGGGACGGCCCATGTCGATGAAGTGCGCCAGGCTGAAGTAACGAAAGTCCGACGACAGCGAGCGCAGCTGCAGCACGTCCGCGTTGATCTCGTCGAGGATGTCCTCGTCGGTGCGCGGCTCGAGGATCGGGCGCTTGAGGTTTTGAATCCAGGTGCGCAGGATGGCCACCTCGGCGGCGGAAACACGATCGCCTTGTGGCGGCATGTCGCCGCGCACGACCACCCGATCGATCATGCGCGACGTGGTGGGGCTGCCCGGCACGACGATCTCGGCGTCGATCAGACGCGACAGATCCAGCACCGAGCCCCAGCCGCCCAGATCGCCGACGCCGTAGGTGTGGCAGGCCGAACAGCGCGCCTGCAGGATGGTCGAGACGTCGGCCGGAATGGCGCCGGGGGTGACCTGCGCCGGCGGCAGCGACTGCGGATCGTTCATCGTGCCGGTCATGCTGACGGGCGTGGTGGTGCCGATGGCGCCACCGTCACCGCCGTTGCTGGCGGCCGGGGTGTTGTTGGTGGCGGGCACGTTTCCGCTGCCGTTGGTTGCGCCCGGATCGTCGGTGTTCGATCCTGACGGCGTGTTGTTGCCAGCGCCGCCGCCGGCGTTCGTGGTGTTGCCGGCGCCCGCCGTCGCCGAAGAATCACCAGCGGGGATTTGCCGTCCGGTGTTGACACAGCCATTGGAGCCGCCGGCGCAGAGGGCCAGCGATACGCCCAGGATGGTCAGATCGTCCTTGAGATGCCGAGAACGGACAACGACCGAGGTCCATCGAGACATGAAACACCTCCCGAGCAGGAGACTCGTTGGATGGGACCGGCGTCCCACCATTCGTGATGTTCCCGCCGGGATGGAAAATGTTTCAGCGACCGAGGTCGGGTCTTAACGCGTCCGTTGCCGGGCGCCGCGTTGGCCGTCGGGATAAACTGGGCAGCCGTGGCCGAGCAAACCCACACTTTTTATGCCCTCGCCTTCGTCGAGAACTTCTCGCTGAAGGAACTGACGGTGCGCTATCCGGAGGGCAAGCGCACGCACCAGATGCTGTGGTTTCCGGCGGCGGCAGGCGGCACGGTGTTCATGTTTCCTTCCGGCACGGTGGTCTTTCACAACGTCGGTCAGGCCGGGCGCGAAGCCGAACTTTTGCGGCTGCGCCGGTCGCTGCCCAAGCTCAGCGACGCCCAGGTCTTCGGCGAACAGTTCGCGGTGCGGGAGATCCTGGGCGCCAAGACGGACATCGTAAATGGCGTGCTGGAGCTGTCGGAGCTCGGCTTCGAGAGGGCCGGCGTGGTGGCGGTGTCTGTCGCCCAGAGCGTGGCCATGGAGTACTACGAACGCATCGTCGATCAGATGTTCACCGAGACCGATCGCCTGGTCGAGCGCCTGGAGAAGGTCGGCACCATGCCCGTCTTCACGCGCAAGCTGCACAAGTTCATCGGCGCCGCCATCGGCACGCGCAGCGAGGTGCTGTCTGTGTTGCACCTGTTCGACAAGCCCGACGCGGCCTGGGATGATCCCGGCGCCGACCACATCTACGAACAGCTGCGGGCCGAATTCGATCTCGTCGACCGCCATCAAGCCTTGGAGCTGAAGCTGCGCAGCGTGCAGGAGGCGCTGGAGCTGGTCACCGACATCGCCCGCGACAAGCGCCTGGTGTTGCTGGAGGTGTCGGTGGTGCTCCTGATCGTCCTGGAAATTGTCCTCAATTTCTTTCGCCACTGAACCCGACCGGCCGATGCCGCGTCGGCAAGCGCTCTAAAGTCGCGTCGCCGAAACGCCGACCTATCCCCTGCGGCGCAATCAAACGATGCGGCGAGGAGAACGCGCATGCGTTCAATAACAACGGCGGCGATCGGTGTGGCGATCGGGGGGATGGTTCTGTCGGTGGCGCTCGGCGGCTGCCAGAACGGGGGTCCCCAGGAAGACGATCGCCTGGTCTTTTTCAACTGGTGGACCAGCCCCGGCGAGCTGGCCGCCTTGAACAAGCTGGTCGCCGTCTACACCGATCGCTACCCCGCGGTGGCGGTGGAGAACGCCGTGGTCACCGGCGGGCCCGCCACCGATCTGCACCAACGCCTGTACAACCAGGGCCTGGCCATCGGTCACCCGCCCGACACCTATCAGGTGCACATCGGCGCCGAGGCGCGCGCCGACCTGACCTATCTGCAGCCCATCGACGATCTGTACGCCCTGTACAACTGGGAGGCGGTCTTTCCGCCGGCGGTGCTGGCGCTGTCGAAATTCGCCGGCTCGTATTACACGGTTCCGCTGAACGTTCACCGCAGCAACGTGCTTTGGTACCGCAAAGACAGCCTGGCCAAAGTCAACCGGCCGCCGCCCGCCACCTGGGATCAATTCTTCGTCGTCGCCGACGCGCTGAAGGCGATCGGCGAAGAGGTGTTCGTCTGGAACCCGGCGCGCGACCCGGCGGATCCGTCGAACCGCGTCAGCTGGACCACCCATCACATCTTCGAGAGCATCTTGCTGTCGCAGCTGGGCAACACGCGCTTTCTGGGTTTGTTCGACGGCTCGCAATCATGGAACACGCCCGAGGTGCTGGCGGCGTTCGCCACGCTGGATCGCCTGCTGGCGTACGCCAAACCGATGCCCGACAGTGCAACCTATGACATGACGGCGATGACCAGCAACGACAAGCCGGCGGCCCTGGCGCTGATGGGTGATTGGTCGGAGGGCGATCTGACCGCGCTGGGATTTCGGCCCGACGTCGACTTTGGCTGGGCGGCAGCGCCGGGCACCGCCGACTATTTTCTGTTCTTGAGCGATTCGTTCCCGCTGCCCAGGGGTGCGCCGCACGAACGCAACGGTCGCCGCTGGCTGGAGGTGATCGGCTCAAAAGACGGCCAGGATGCGTTCAATCCCGCCAAGGGATCGATCCCGTCGCGGCTGGACGCCGACCTTTCGAACTACGACAGCTATCACAAATCAGCGATCACCGACTTTGGCAGCAAGACCCTGGTGCCGAGCCTGGCGCACGGCCTGGCGGCGCGGCCGGCGTTCACCCAGGCGTATTACGAGATCATCGGCAAATTCCTGGACGATCGCGACGCGACGGCCGCGGCGGCGGCGCTGGACGCCGCGTGCACAGGCTCGTGCAGCTAGCCGGCGCACGAAGACGTCCGTGGTGAAGCGGGGCGCGCCGGCGGCGCTGGCGATCATCCTGCTGGTCGCGACCGGCGGGGCCCGCGCGGCGGATGCGCCCGAGCTGGACGCCGCCACCATCGACTGGATCACCGATTTTTCGCTGGAGGATCTCCTGAACATGTCGGTCACCTCGCCGACGCGCACCCAGGTGCGGCTGCCCGACGCGCCGGCGCGGATCATCGTCATCACCCACGATCAGATCCGCCGCCACGCCTATCGCTATCTGCGCGACGTATTTCGCGACCTGCCCGGTTATCAGGTCAGCTACTGGAGCACGGCCGAGTGGGGCACCACGCTGTCGGTGCGCGGGATGAGCGGCAACCACCGCCTGGTCTTCTTGCTCGATGGGCGCCGCATGAACCCGCCCGGCGGTGAGGAGGTGCCGCTGTTCGCCAACTACCCGCTGACCTTCGTCGACCACATCGAGGTGATGTACGGCCCGGGGTCGGCGCTGTACGGCAGCGACGCCTTCAACGGCATCGTCAACATCGTCACCACGCCCGGCTATCCGCACGACGGCGCGGTGGCCAGCGCCAGCGCCGGCACCGGGGGCGCCGCCGACGTTTCGGCGCTGGCCCGCCGCACCTTCGGACCGATCGAGGTTCGCCTGGCCCTGCACTACGTGCGAACGCGACCACCGAATATCTACGCGCTTTACCCGAACGAATACAGTTATCCGGCGCCGGGCACGGGGCGGCCGGTGCGCCTGGACGGCCTGCCGTCCGCCACGCACGGTCTCGGCGCCTTCGACGCCCACGAATCGGGCTACGACGGCCTCTTGTTCGTCGGCACCAAGCAAACGCATGCCACGTTTTTGTTGCGCGGCTTTGATCAATCCAGCGCCTGGGAGCAGAACGCCTCGGGCGGTCCGTTCGTGCCGCAGGCCCGGCTCGGCGATCAGCAGTATCTGTTATCGGCGTCGCACGGCTTCGAATACCGGCGGCTGCGTTCGACCACCAGCGCCGATTTTTCGCGCTATCTAATTTTGCCCAGCACGCGTTTTGTCACGCCGCTGAATTTGGACGCCCGCACCTTCACCGAGAGCGCGCGCAGCGGCTCGTCGTCGGCGGTGCGCGCCGAAGAGCAAATCGACTACGCCTTCGTCCCGAACGTGCTGGCCTTGACCGTCGGCGCGACCGCCCAGGACGTCTGGGTGACGCCGCTGTCGCAGGTTGGGATCGGCGATGTCAGCTATCGCCGGTACACCGGGCCCGGCGACACACCGGCCGTCGACGGCAACGGGTTGGTCGTCGATCCCAACCCGGTGCTGTTCACGCCGGCCTCGGCCATCGCGCCACCGACGGCCGTGCGCTTTCAAACCGTGGCGGGGTTCGGTCAACTGCTGTGGAATCCGTCGCGGCTTTTGCACGTCACCACCGGCGTGCGCCTGGATTACTCGACCCGCTTCGGGTACTCGACCAACCCGCGGCTGGCGCTGGTGAGCGCGCCGTTCGATGCCACAGCGCTGAAGCTGCTTTACGGCCAAGCGTATCTAGAGCCGACGCCGTACCAGGTTTACAGCGCGCTTTCCGATGGTGATTCGCTGCTGCTTCCCAATGGCGGGCTCAAACCGGAAAAGCTGCAATCGCTGGAGCTGGTCTGGGATCAACGCATCGGTCGCCGGCTGCGCTTGACCACCGGCGCGTTCGTCAACCGGGTGGTCAACTTTATCAACGACACGGCCTGGACCCAGCAGTACGTGTATGTCGACCGCGGCTCCGACTTGCAACGCCTGCGCGCGCTGCAGTCGTCGAACGCCGGCGACGCCCTTTATTTCGGCAGCGAGACGCTGGCCGTGCTGGCCGCCGGCCCCGTGCACGCGTCCGCCAGCGTGTCGTGGATCGACGGCACCGCCCACACCCTGAACCTTCGCGGCGTCCTGGAAGAGACATCACCGCCCAATGTCTCGACACTGATGATCAAGGGCGGCGTCAACGTCGAGTTGCCGCGCGGGGTGATGCTGGACGCGCGCGGCAGCTTCCAGACCGCGCCCAACATCCGCTTCGTCGGCGCCGATTATCCCTTCGCGGCTAGCCCCGCGCCGTCTTTTGTCGTCGACGCCGCGATCCGTTGCGCCCTGGATCAGATGTGGACCTCGCCGACCCCGACGTCGTCGTCGGCGCTGTGGCGCAGCCTGGAGATCGTCATCGACGGCCGCAACCTCACCGACCAGCGCTACAAGCAGTTAAGCGGACGCCCGGCCATCAACCCCACCGGCACGCCGCAGCCGCCGTTGCAGGTGATGGCCGGGTTGGCGCTGGCGATCTGAACCGCCGGCGCCGCCGGGCCGCCGTTTACGTTTTCCTTACGGAGCGAGGAACGCGTCGGTCAGCATCACGTCGGCGATCAGCTCTTTCAGGTTGAAGCCGGCGGTGCGGAAGGGATCCATGACCTGGGCCAGGGCGGCGGCGTCGCGCTGCTGCTGCACCGAAGTCACGCCCCGTCGATCTTCGTTGAAGGCGAACGCTATCCATTGCGTGGCCATGCAGGTCTCGGCGGTATCGTTGGTCGATAGGAAATTCGCCAGTTCGATCGGGCCGTTGAACGGGTAGTCGGTGCCGTTCAGACGCAGCGTCAGTCCCGAGACGTCCACTGGCTGGCCGTTGTCCGTGGCGCGCGGCTGCCCAATGGCGTCGAATCCCTCGAAGGCCAGGCCGGGGGGATCGATTAAACTGTGGCAAGCGCTGCAGGCCGGGTTCGACGCGTGCACTGTCTCCAATTCTTGGCGCGTGGTGAGACCCGGCGGCACGGGATTGGCCAACGGCGGTACATTGGGCGGAGGCGGCGGAATGATACTGCAAAGCATCTGTTCGGAGACATTCACGCCTCGCCCCGGGACGTTGTTTCGGTTTGGATTGGAAGCCAACGCCTGCAACGCCGGAATTGTCAGCAAGCCCGACCGTTGCTGCCCGGTCAGCGAAACCTGTTGCAGGGCATCGCCGGTCACGCCGCTGAGGCCGTAGATCGCGGCCAGGCGCGCGTTCAAGAAGCTGAACGGCGCCGTCAGCAGCGTCTGATAGGTGCCGTTCAGATCCAGCGTCACCTTCACGCCAAAGGTCTCCGCCTCGTTGGCCATGTCGGTGGCCAGCGGCGCGTTCCATTGTGGAAACACGGTCGCGTCTTTGGTCACCATCGCCAGGTTGTCCAGCTTCAACCACCAGCGATAGAACGCGCCCACGCCGACCGTGGCGCGCGGGTCGGCCAGGATCTGTCGGGCCGGGCCGTAGAGATCCTCGACGGTCTTGAAGTGGCCAAGGGTGTCTTGCGACAGCAGATCGTCGTCGGGTGGGGCGTTCCAGATCAAAGTCGTCATGCGGGTCAGGGCGTCCTTGCCGCTGATCTGCAACGGGCGCTGGCTGCGCGTGATGGTGGCGCCGCCCGTGCCGGTCGAGGGCGCCGCGCCGCCGCTGCCAGTGGTACCGGTTGTTCCACCGGAGCCAATGGAGCCGCCACTGCCGCTGCTCTGGCCGCCACCGTCGGGACTTTGCCCGACCAGCAGGCGGTCGTCCGAACAGGCGACCTGCCCGGCCAGAGTTACAGCGGACAGGGTGAAAATCAGGAGGGGTCTTTTCATCGGTGTCACTCCACTTTTGGTTGCTGCCGGAGTACGTGGAGGCGACCGCGCGAACCTTACAGTTTTTTCGCGATTCAGTTTTCACCCAGTGCCCGGCGGGCGTCGGCGGCGAATCGGCCGCTCGGGAACCGGTTGACATATGACCGCAGGTCGCGGGTGGCGCCGTCGCCGTCGCCTTGTTTCACCCGGCAGGCGGCCCGCCCGTACAGCGCGCGTTCGACCAGGCCGCGCGGCGCGGCCTGGCCCAAGACGGCGTCAAAGTCGGCGACCGCGCGCGGACAGCTGCTGGAGGAGGCCAGCTCGCCGCGAATGACCTGCAGTTCTTGATCATGCCCGCGCGGCTGCAAATTCAAGGTGCGCAGGACATCCAGGGCGCCGTCGTCCCGGCCCAGCGTCAGCAAGGCGTCCACGCGGGCGACGTCGGCTTCCCGTTGCAGGGTGCCCTGCGGAAAGCGCTGTCGGTACAGATCCAGCGCCGCCAGCGCGCCGGTGGCGTCGTGGTGCTGGCGCAGGCGCGCCACCGCTTGTCCCAGGACCTGTGTTTCGCCGGACAGGGTGCTGGGCACCGGCTGCGGTGGCGGCGTGGCCGACGGCGCGAGCGCCATCTCGACGGGCGCTGGCGCCGCGCTGGCCATCGCCATCGCACGCCGCCCACTGACGAAGCCGCTGCTGGCCGCATGCGGCCGCGCGGGCGCGACCTTCGTCGGAGGCAAGAGGGCGGCGATCGGCGGCGGCGTCGCTGTCTCGGCCGTCGGCGCCAGCGACGGCCCCGGCATTTCGTCTGGCGTCGTCGCCGCAATCGCCGCCTCTGGTGGCGCCTCCCGGATCGCCGCCGCGACGTGCGCATGCCGGGCCGGCCGTCGCTTGACCGTGTTCGGCGTTTCGTCGCTCGCCGGCGTCGGGCCGGCCGGAGGCCACCAGCGGTGCGCTGTCACCGCGCCGACCACCGCGCCGCTGGTCAATAACACAGCCACCGCCACCGCCCAGCGCAGCCCGGCCAGGCTGCGCCAGCGGAACGACGGCGCGTTCATGGTCAGCCGCGACCAGATGCGGGCGCGCTCGGCGCCGCTCAATCCTGCCGCCGGCTCGCCCGACCGGATCAAATCGCCCAGCCGATCGGCGTCAGTTGTTCCACCCGGCGCCGCCGCCGACCAGCGTGCCGGTTCCCCGTCGATCGATCCTGCGCGCCCGCGGCGGATGTTCGTTTGCTTGCCGTTCATGGCCTTCCCTTCGCCTCCCAGACCAAAAATCTCTTCAAGACTTTTTCCCGCCCCCGGTGCAGCCGGATCCAGACGTTGGCCAGCGACGTACCGGTCAGCGTGGCGATCTGCTCGCCGCTTAGCCCCTCGATCTCGAACAGCACGATCACCGTGCGATATTTTTCGGCGACCCCGTCCAGGATGCGATAAAGCGCGGCGGTCGCCTCGCGCTTTTCCAGAGTGTCCACCGGCCCCGCCTGATCGGCGGCGATGCGATCGAGTTCATCGTCGCCAACCCGACCGGCGCGCGATCCGTTGCCGCCTCCCAGCCCGCGCCAAAAATGCCGGCGGCGGCGGCGATCCTGGACCACCCGCAAAGTGATCTCATAGAGCCAGGTGGTGATCTTGGCTTCGCCGCGCCACTCGGGCAGGCGGCGCTGCACCACCAGAAACACCTCGTGCACCAGGTCCTCGACGTCCAGCTCGGGGCCGCCCATCCGTCGCGCCCACGTCGCCACCGCATCGGCGTGGCGGCGATAGATCGTCGCCAGATCGGGGCGAGGGTCAGGGGCGAGGGGATGGTCCATGGTCTCCTCGCCGGCATCGCCACGCGGCCGGCGAACGGCTGAGACGGGCGCGTGCAAACGCGGTGGGGACATGGACCTGAACCCTTTTGTGGCCGCGGACTGGCCAATCTTACAGTTTTTGTTTTGCCCGCGGCGGCCGGCTCAAGGGCAGGCGCAGAAGCTCAATCCCAGCGCCAGGATGCCTTCGATGCGGGGCAAAGACACCGACGCGCCGCTCGGTGATTCATAGGCCACCTGGCGCCGCAGCCAGCCATAAGCCGACAGATCAACCCAGGGCGCAAAAAGCCGCCCCGGCAACATCAGGCGCGCGCCCAACCCGCCACCGATGTCCAGCCCGCTCGCGTCTTGGTCATTGATAAAGTGGCCTCCGCTGGCCAGCACCAGCGCTCCCAGCGCATCGGCGTGCAGATCAAAGAAGACACCGCGGCCGCGCGACGCCCATCGCCACTGCGGGCCCAACCCAGCGATGAAGCGCCGCCATTGCACGGTGCCGTTGCCGTTCCCCAGCGCCAGTGTGCGCGCGGTGCTGGCCTGCAACGACAAACGTCCACCGAGCCCTCTGCCGGCCGGCGTCCACCCGCCGACGATCAACGCGCCCGCCGCCGCGCCCGCCCTGTCGCTGCTGGGGGCGAGCGAGCCGGTCACCGCCGCCCCGATCTCGTACGCGGCGCTGAAAGCGCGGGCGGGCGCGGTCGGCGTCATCGTCACCGCCACCGGCGGCGGCGCCGGCGGGTAGAGCGGGGTGGCCAGGGCCAGGCGAAACTCCGGGTGCACGTCGCTTTCAAAGGTCGCGATGATCACCGCCGCTGCGCCCGCCAGATCGGGGCAAGGGAACGTCCGTTCCAGGACGCGCTCGCCGATCGGCGTACCGTCGGCGCGCCGCACTTGAATACGCACCGACGCACCCTGGTCGTCCAGCAGCGCGACGTCGGGTTCGCTGGCCAGCGTGGCGCCGGGCAAAAGCTCCCCCAGGCGCGCCGCCACCGCCTGCGGCAGCGGACAGATCGAATCGCCTTCCACGGCCACCACCGGCCCGGCGAAAGACAGCGCCAGCCAAAACATCAACGGCATCGTCATGCGGTGGCGCCTCAAGCAAGCGCCCACCCACAAATACACCAATGCCAGGGCGTACGCGACGGGGGCGGAAGCGTCGCTCGGCTGTGGCGCCGCCCGGTGGACAGCCTGTGGGGAATCGGACATCCTCACGCGCGACAGATGCCTGCGAGCGTGCGTTGACCGAGGCCGGCGAAGGCGGCGGCGCCGCCGATGCGCCCGACGGGACCAAACCGCAAGACGTCACCCACGCCGCGCGCAGCGGCGCGATGCAAGCGCTGACCATCGCCGCGCAGGCGATGTTGACCATCACCCAAGTCTTGCTGGCGCGCCTGTTCGGCAAGGTGGTGTTCGGCAGCTACCAGACATGCCTGGCGATCATGGAGGTGTTGACCCGCGGCGGGACCGGCGGCGCCGACAAAGGAATGCTGCGCTATATCGCTGCCCATCGCGCCAGCGGCGAACATGATCTGGTGGCCAGCGCCCTGGGCACCGGGTTGCGAGTTTGCTTGCTGATCTCGTCGGTGGCGGTGGCGGTGGTGATGCTGGCGGCCGGCCCGCTGGCGCGGTTGTCTCACGCACCGACGTTGGCGACGGGCCTGCGGGTGATGGCGCCGGCGGCGATCTTCACCGGGTGCATGTGGGTCCTGGTGCAGGCCAGCCTGGCAAGCAAGATCACGCGGGCGAATTTTCTGGTGCGCGGCCTCGGCGAGCCGTCGTTCTTTCTCATCGCCGGCCTCACCGCCGCGCTGTTCGGCCGCACGCTGGAGCCGCTGGCCGTGGCGCACCTTCTGGCGGCGGTGGCCACGTTTGGCCTGGCGGTGGTGGTGGTGGGGCGCGTGCTGGGGCGAGGCGAGCTTGGCCGAGCGCTGCGCGCTCCGCGCCTGCCAGGCTTCGCGCAGTTCTCCATCCCACTCGGTCTTTCCGATCTGATGAACGCGGTCTTGCAGCGCACCGACATCATCATGTTGACGGTGTTTCGCGGCCCGGCCGCCGCCGCCGTGTACGCCGCCGGCGAATTCGTCACGCGCGTGATCGCCAACGCCCGTTACGCCTTGGACAGCGTGGCGGCGCCGGTATTTTCGGAGGCGGTGCACCTCGGTCAGCCTGATCGCCTGCGACAGAACTGGGTGATGATGACCCGCTGGGTGGCCAGCGCGTCGGCGCCCATCGCCATCACCGTGGTGATGTTGCGCCATGAACTGCTGGCCTTTTACGGCCGGGGATTTCAAGAGGGCGCCAGCGCGCTCTGCGTGCTGGCCGTCGGACACTTGATCAATTCAACCTTTGGTTTGGTGGGATGGATCCTGATGGTGTCCGGCCGATCCCGGGTGGTGCTGGCGAACAACGTGGTGGGCACGCTGGCGAACATGCTGATCGCGTTTCTTCTCATTCCGCGCCTCGGCTTGGTGGGAACCGCGGTGGCGGCACTGAGCGGCGTCGCTCTCTTGCAGACAATGATGCTGGTCGAGGTCTGGATCATCCTGAAGGTTCACCCGTTCCACTGGTCGGTGGCAAAACCCTTCATCAGCGCCGCCCTGGCGCTGGGCGCGCAGTCGCTGATCGCCCCGCACCTGGCCAACACGGCGTTGCGGATCTGCGCGGTGATCATTGTCGGGCTGGGCGTGTATCTCGGCGCGCTGCTGACGCTGAAGCTGGCGCCCGAGGATCGGCGCGTGGTCGACGGCCTGGTGGCGCGCGTGCGGCGGTGGGCGGCGGCTCGGCGTTAGATCGACTCTAGGTTGACGTGGTTGTCGCGACGACGCTCACCTGGCCGTTAATTCGTCGTAAACCGCCACCGTCTGGTCGACGACGAAATTGTCGTGCGGGGCAAACCGCGCTGACACGCGCGTCCGCGCCGCCGCGCCCATCGACCGCAGATCAACCGCCGGCGTCTCCAGCGCCTGGCGCAGAGCCGCCACCAGCGGTCGGTGCGCCGCCGTCGGCACCTCCCAACCAGAAATACCGTCTTCGATGATCCCGTCGACGTTCGCCGCGTGCGAGAGGATGGCCGGCAATCCGGCGGCGCATCCTTCCAGCGCGGCGTTGGCCAGGCCTTCGTACAGCGACGGCATCACCAGCACGTCCGAGGCCCAGTACAAGGACAGGATGTCTTTTTGCGCGCCCAGAAAACGAACCCGGGTGGACATGCGCCGATCGCTGGCCAGCCAGTGCGCCAGCGCCGAGGACAGGCGATCCCGCTCGCGGCCGGCCAGCAACAGAACAAAGTTTTCGGGCAGCTGATCGCGCTGGGCCAACGTGCGCAGCGCCCACAGAAGACCCAGTTGGTGCTTCTGCAAACCCACCCGCCCGGGCAGCAGCAGCACGCGCTGCTGGTCGCTCAAGCTCCAGCGCTGGCGCGCCTGCTGGCGCTCGGCGGGCGTGGGCGGGCGGAAGCGGTTCAGGTCCAGGATATTGGGAATGACCCGGATCTTGTCCGGCGAGACGCGGGCGATCTTGGTCAGCTCGTCCTTCACGCCGATCGAATTGGTCAGGGTGATCGTGGTGTAGCGAGCGAACAGCCGCTCGATGGCCAGATAACGAAGATTCATCATCCGATTGCGGCACGAGGTGATGACGATCGGCACGCCGCTGCGCCGGGCGGCCAGGCGGGCCCAGAAGTTCGATTTGTCCCGGTATGAGTGCACGATGTCTGGACGCTCGGCGCGCAGGATTTCTGTCAGGCGACCGAGCGCGCGCAGGTTCATGCGCTTCGTGCCCAGCGAATAGGCCGGCTGTCCTGGTGGGCAATCCTCGTCGAAGAAGATGTTGTCCGCTTCGTAGACGCACAGGACGGCCTGGTAGCGGCTGGGCAACCGCGACATCAAGTACAGGATCTGCTTCTCCGTGCCGCCCTGCTGCAGGTTGGGGATGAAGTAGAAAATCTTGATGCTGGGCATGACGGCGCGCCCGTTTGGGGGGAACCGGGCTCGAAACTCTAGAGCGGCCGCACCGAGCGGGGCAAGCCGATAGTGGCCGCGCGCCGCGCCTAGTCTAGCTGTGGCCCGAGCGCCGGCGCAGCGCCCACTCGCTGGCCAGCAAGGCCACGCCCACGATGAGCAGCAGCGGGCTCGACCACAGCTCGATGGTGCGCTGGCGGCCGACGCGCACCTCGCGCGGCTCTTTGATGCGCGGGTGGCCGAGATCTTCGAAGTGATAGTCGCCGCCACCCGCCTGGGCGATCTCGCGCAGCACCCGATCGCGAAAAGCCACGTCGTCGAGCTCCCGGCCCTCGGCCCGCACCACGAAGGTCTTCTCTTCGGTGGCGGCCCGGCCGTCCAGCGTGGCGTTGCCGGTCACCCGGTACGCGCCCGGCGCCAGCAAACCGAGGTCGATGTGCGCCTCGCCGTCTTGATTGGTCGTGCCGCTCAAATGCCGCAGCGGTTTGCCCTGGGGCTCGCCGGTGGCGGCGCGCACGTCCAGCGTGACCTCGACGTTTCGTGCGGGAGAATAATCCGGGTGCATGGCCCGCACGCGCGCCGCCACCGGCTGGCCGCGCCGGTACTCGACCCGATCAAGGTCGATGCGCAGCAACGTCAGCGCCGGATCGCGCACCAGCCAGCGGATGGCGTTGTCCCAGAAGCGCTGGAACGATCGTCCGTCGTCGCCCTCGCCGGCGGCGAGAAATCCCCAGTGCCACGAGGTGTCGGTCAACAAGGCCAGCGCTCGTCCCTTGCCCGCCTCGCCCGCCACCAGCACCGGGGCCGGCTTGCCGTCGGCGCGCAGCGTGGGGTGCACCAGCAAGGTGGCGGCGCCGGGGCGCGCGCGCAGCACGCGGTTGATTCCTTCCAGCGGCGGCAGCTTGCCCCAGCGCAGCTCGTTTTCGTGCGGATCCAGCAGCAGCGAGGTGATGGGATGCGATCGTCCTTCCGGCGTCAGCTTCGGCTTGAAGGCGTCGCTGGTCAGCGCGCTGTCGTTGCCGCCGCTGGTGTCGGCGCCGGGCGGCGTGGGCGGCAGCTCGACGGGCAAAATGTCGGCCAGCGCGGTCACGCCGTAGCCACCGCTGGCGAACGACAGATCGCCGCCCACCATGGCCAGCGCGCCTCCGCCTTCGACGTAATCGCGCACCCCGGGAAGGAACGGCTCGACGCCGTAGGGGGCGAAGTTGAAGTTTTGAAAGATCACCAGATCGAACGACCGCAGCTGTTCCTCGAAGATTTCGTAAGTGGGGAAGGGAATCAGCGACAGCTCGTTGCGGTTCCACGGCTGCTCGTCGGTTTCGGTGCGCAGGATGAAGAACGACACCAGATCGACGTTGGGATCGCGCCGCAACATCGACCGCAAGAAACGCTGGTCCCACGACGGCCGGCCGCACAGGTGCAGGACACGGATGCGATCGCGGATCACCTTCACCGTGAAGACCTGGGCGTTGTTGCTGACCAGCGCCTCGCCGGTCAAGACCGGAGTGGCGATCTGAAAGACGAAGTTGCCAGGGTGATCGGGCAGCCAGTCGAAGGTGACTTTTTCTTCCGAGTGCTCGCCGCGCAGGACGACGTCGCGGGTGGCCACCGGCCGGCCGTCGCGGGTCAGGGTCACCTCGACCTGCCGATCGGACAATCCGTTCTGGCGGATCATCGCTTCGATGGTCACCGGCGTGCGGACGAAGGCGAACTCGTCGGCCAGCACCGCCGCCACCGACAGATCGCGCAGGGATTTTTCGCCGACGCCGACGGTGTAGACGGGCGCGCCCAGCGATTCCAGCGCGCCGCGCGTGGTGGCGTCCAGCGGGCCTTCGCCGATGCGGCCGGTGTCGACGCCGTCGGACAGCATGATCACCGCGCCCAGATCGCGGCCGGCATAGCGGGCGCGGATCTCGCTGAGCGCTTCGCCCAGGCGCGACGCCTCGCCGGTGGGCGGCGCGTGCAGCGCGGCCGGCGTCGCCGGCGTGACCACCTCGCCGAAGCTGTACAGATCCACCCGGTGGCCGTCGCGTTCCCAGCCGGCGAACAGCGGGGCGGCCTTGTCGATCAAAGCCGCTGCCCGTTCAAAACGTGGGGCGCCGCCCTTCGGTGGCTTGACCTCCATCGACCGCGAGCCGTCGACCAGCACCGCCACCTGGTTGGGGACGTGGATGACCTGCCGCTGCTCCAGCGACGGCTCCAGCGCGGCCATCAAACAGGCCAGCACGCCGCCCGCGCGCAACAGCAACAAACCCCACCAGCGTCCGCGCCGCTCTTCCAGCAGCGACAGGGCCGACAGAGCTACTGCCATGGTCGCGCCGACAATCAGGAGCGCCACGCCCGCACGTCCCAGGTGCGGTGTGTTGCCCAGCGTGATACGCCAGTCGTTGAACTCGCCGTTCGTCATCGCGGCCGCCGCTTCATCGCAGTTGCCGCCGCGTGCGCAAGATGTAATCGATGTGCGCCTGTTCGGTCTTGTAGTCGAGGCAAAGCGCGTACATCACCAAATTCACGCCGAAACGGAACGCTTCTTCGCGCTGACCTTCGCCGCCCGGGATCACCTCGTGTTCCCAGCGGCCGTAACCGTCACGGGCCAGCGCGCCGCCCAGATCGTTCTGCGTGTACACCACCGCCAGCCGGCGATCGCGCTCGACGCCCTCGACGTACGGCGCGGCCAGGATGCGCCCGGGGGCGCCGCGCAGGACATAGAACGATTTCCACAGCACGTGCTCGGCGGGGATGCGCGCCGGCAGCTCGCCGGGCAGCGTTTGCGCCAGCAATCGCCGCACCGATTCATCGAAGCCGCCGCCGGCGCGACCCTCCGCCGAATCGATCAGCAGGAAGCCGCCGTAGGTGATGTGGCGGCGCAGGCGGGCGATCTCTGGCTCGGGCGGCAGCGCGAAGGGACGATCGCCTGACAGCACCAGAAACGGGAACCGAAAAAGCTGTGGGTCCAGCAAGCGCGGCTCGGCGGGATCGGAGGCGGTGACCAAGCTGGTGCGGCGAACCAGCTCCCAGGACAAACGGCGCAGCGCCGTCGGCCGCGGATCCGGCAGCCCCGGCAACGTCAGGCGAGCGAAACGAAACAGTGAATGGTCGCCGATGGCCGCCGCCCGCCGGGCCGGCGCCAGCGTGGCCGCGCCCGCGACGGCTGCCGCCAGCGCTGCTTGCAGCCACGCGCGCCGACGGGGATCGAACGGGTGACTCACCGCCGGCCTTTCGCGGGACGGGCGGTTTCCACTACACTGGAGCGCCGATGCGCTTGTCCATGGTCGCCAGATCGATGCTGCTGCTGGCGGCGGCCGCGCTGGGAGCCGGCGCCAGACCAGCCCATGCCGCCCCGCTGGTGCCAGGCGCCGCAAACAACACCAGCGCCACGACCAGCCCCAATCTCAACGCCGAGCCGCCCGCGCCGCCCGCGCCGCCCGCGCCCACCGCGCGGCCGGTCGATCAGTCGCCGCCGCCGCCGGCGAAGGTGTTTCCCACCCTGCGTGGCCCCGACCTTGACCACAAGCTGCAGTTCGGATTCGCTCTCCTGCCGGGCACCGGTTACCGCACCATCTTCCCGTATCAGGAGACCGTCGGCTGCGGTCAGGTCGACAAACACGTGTGCAGCGGCCGCCTGCCGTTCTTTCTCGACGTGCAGCCGTCGTTCGGTTTCGCCTTTCATTGGGACGTGCTGGTCGATCTGCGCTTTGGCCTTGAACAGGACTTCACCAACACGCACCAATTCGCCGTGGCGCCCGGCTTTCGCTACTGGACCGATCCGGAAGAGCCGATCAAGCTGTACGCCACCATTCAGATCGCCTACGACACCACCGCCCAGCACGACACCGCCAACCTCAAGCACAACAACGATGTCGCCTTCCGCAATTCGAACGGCGTGATGTTCGAAGTGATGCGCAACTTTGGCATCTACGTCCAGGCGGGAGAGACCATCGGCTTTGTGCGCTGGCTGCGCTTCGAGATCGATCTGGGTGTTGGGGTTCAAGCGCGCATTCCGTGACGTGAGCGTGAGACTTCGTCCCTACCGTAGCAGACCCGCCCGCGGCCGGCTGTTCGGCGTATGATGCCGCTGCCCATGACCCCGCCGCCCGTGTCCGCCGACGTGGTGTTGCGCGCGGAGGGATTGGCCAAGACCTTCCGCCTGGGTTTTTTCCGCAAGCGCGTCGACGCGGTCAAGAACGTCACCTTCGACGTTTACCGCGGCGAGATCTTCGGTTTCCTGGGTCCGAACGGCGCCGGCAAGACCACCACGTTGAAAATGCTGATGGGCCTCATCTTTCCTACCCGGGGCCGCGCCGAGGTGCTGGGCCTGCCGGTCCCGTCGCTGTCGGCCAAACGCCGCCTCGGTTACCTGCCTGAAACGCCGTATTTCTACGACTATCTGACCGCGGAAGAGTTCCTCGATTTCGTCGGGGCCCTGTTCGACGTGCCGGGGCCGGCGCGCCGGGCGCGGGCCAAGGCCCTCATCAGCCGGGTGGGCCTGGACCACGCCCGCGGCCGGCCGCTGCGAAAGTTTTCCAAGGGCATGCTGCAACGGATCGGGATCGCCCAGGCGCTGATGGGCGATCCCGAACTGGTGGTGCTGGACGAACCGATGACCGGACTTGATCCGCTCGGCCGCAAAGAGGTGCGCGATCTGATCTTGGATTTGCGCAAAGAAGGCAAGACGGTCTTCTTCTCGACGCACATCCTTCCCGACGTGGAGATGATCTGCGATCGCGCCGCCATCGTGGTGGGCGGCACCCTGCGCGACATCGGTCCGCTGGGCGCGCTGCTGTCGGCGCGGGTCTTGTCCACCGAGGTGGTGCTGCGCCCGCCGGCGCAGCCGGAGGTGGTCCCCGACCCGCCGCCCGGCACGCAGCAACACATCACCAGCGACGGCCTGCGCCTGGACATACCGGAGGGCGCGGACGTCGATGGATTTCTGCGGGCGGCGCTGCAGGCCGGCGCGACGCTGCTTTCGGTGTCCCCGCGCCGCGAATCGCTGGAGGATCTGTTCGTGCGCGAGGCGCAGGCGCCGCGGGGCGACGCATGAACCGCCGCAGCCCCGTGCTGGCCATCGCCCGCAACACCTTCCGCGAGGCGGCGCGCAACAAGATCCTCTACAGCCTGCTCTTCTTCGCGGTGCTGCTGATCCTGTCGGCCATCGCCGTCGGCCAGCTGTCGTTGAACGAAGAGGTGCGTATGACCCGCGACATCGGTCTTTTCGGCGTCGATCTCTTCAGCGTGCTCATCGCCGTGTTCGTGGGCGTGAACCTGCTTTACAAGGAGCTGGACCTCAAGACCGTCTACACCATCCTGCCGAAGCCCATCGCCCGCTGGCAGTTCGTGCTGGGCAAGTGGCTCGGCATGCTGCTCACGCTGGGCATCCAGATCGTCGTGATGGGCGTGGTGCTGGGGCTGACCCTGCTGGCGCAAGGCGGACGGCCCGATGGCGCGCTGACCAAATCGTTGTGGCTGCTGTTCGTCAACGTCACCATCGTGACGTCGGTGGCCTTGCTGTTCTCGTCGTTTTCCAGCCCATTTTTGTCGGGGTTTTTCTCGCTGGGAGTTTTCGTGGTCGGGCGATCGGTGCCCGACCTGCGCCAGATCGCCGCCAAGGCCGGCGGCAGCGCCGGGCGGGCGGTCGAGCTGGCGTCGACGGTGCTACCCAACCTGCACCTTTTCTATCCGTCGGGCGCGGTGATCGGCGCGGGCACCGGGACCCGGTCCGCGCTGCTGATTGGCGCCAGCTATCTGACCTGGACCACACTTTATGGTCTGGGGTATTCGCTGCTGGTGCTGGCCTTGTCGATGATCATCTTCGCGCGCCGGGACTTCGTCTGATGTCGGCGCTGCTCCAGGTGCGATCGCTGGTGCCGGCCGATGTCCCGGCGGCAGCGCAGATCCTGTTCGACGCCTTCGGCGCCGTGTATCGCCAGCGCGGCCACACGCCGCCCTTCCCGACGCTGGAGAGCGCGGCCTGGTTGTGCCGCGCCTATCTGGATCTCGATCCCGGCGGTTGCGCCCTGGTCGAACAGCGGGGCTTGCCGCTGGGCGTGGGATTCGCTCACCCGCGGGGCGCCACCACCAGCATCGGTCCGGTGGCGGCGCGCCCTGGTGCCACGCGCGGGATCGGCCGGGCGTTGATGGCCCACTTTTCCGCCATGGCCCAGCGAAGCACCAGCGTTCGGCTTTTTCAGGACAGCTTCAACCCCGATTCGTTCGGCCTTTACACGCGCATGGACTACGCAGTGGTCGACGTGGCGCCGTACCTTTTGGCCGACCGGCTGATTCCCCCGGCGACGCCGCCACCCGCGCTGCGCACCGTGACGCCCAGCGATCTGCGCGCCCTCGAGCACTACGACATGGCCCGCACCGGCGCCGAGCGCGGCCGCGATCTGGCGTTGCTGGCGTCGACCGGGTCGGCGCTGATGTGGGAACCGAATGGCAAGCTCAGCGGCTATCTTTTTTATCGCTCGCTTCCGGCGCGGGTGATCGTCGGTCCCGCGGTCGCCGATTCACCCGATGGTCTCGGCATCCTGCTGGACGCCGCCGCCACCGTGCTGCCGGGTCGGGCCGCGGTGGTTCGCGCCTCCGCCGCTTCGCCCACCGTCCTGCAGCGCGCTTTTTCGCGCGGGTTTCGCGTCGACCACCTCGGCAACTTGATGGTCAAGGGTCCGTACACTCCGCCTCCGGCCCAGTTCTACGCCCTCTTTCCCGAGAGTCTCTAGCGGTCGCGGTTCCCGCGCCTATGCTATTGTTTTCCGGCCGATAGATGGACGTCCGCTGCGACCGTTGCCAAACCGAGTACGAGCTTGATGACCGCAGCGTCACCGACGCCGGTGCGTCGGTGCAATGCACGTCGTGCGGCCATACGTTCGTGGTCTCGCGCCAGCGTCCTTCGTCGCCCTCCGCGCCACCGCGACCGCCCGGCACGCCGGCGATGGGCGTGCAGCAGACGGATCCAGCGACCGCCGATTGGCTGCTGGCCACGGAGGAAGGGCAGACCCACCGCTTTCGCGATCTGACCACGCTGCACAAGTGGATCGTGGAACGAAAGGTGACGCGCGAGGATCGTATCTCGCAAAAAGGCGGTCCCTGGCGCCAGCTGGGCGACCTGCTGGATCTGGCGCCGTTCTTCGACGTGGTGGCGCAGGCCGATCGGGCGCGCGCCGCCGAGCCGACCTCGCAGTTTCAGCGACCCGGCGCCTCCGGCGGTTCTGGGTTGACCCCGGTGCGGCCGTCGCCGGTCGGCAGCCGGCAATCGACCCCACGCATACCGGACGCCGACGAAGACGAAGACAGCGACCTTTACACCAGCGGCCAGTTTCCCGGCCCCGAAGTGCCGACCCGGGTTCCGTTGGACCCGGTCATCGACGATGATTTCCCGCCGTCCTTGCAACCGGCCACGAACCGCGGGGCGAAGATCGTCACCGGCTTGATGGTGGTGGTGGGACTGGCGGCGGTGGCCGCGTACGCGGGTTTCAAACAGCCGAACTGGTTCCCGTTCTTCAAGCGCCCGGACGTGGCTGCCGAGCCCGTGTCGGCGCCCGCGACCCCTGCGCCAGCCGGCCAGTCGGCGCGGCCGGCGGTTGCCGCTGTACCGGCCGCCGCCCCGTCGCCACCAGCGCCGGCGCCGGCGCCGGCTGCGCCCGCCGCAGCTCCGGCCGCAGTCATGCCCACCGCAGCGGTGCCAGCGGCGGCAGCCGCCGACAATCACAAAGCGCCCACCGGAAAACCTGCTGCTGCCGAACTGCCTTCCGCCACTCCCAAACCGAAGAGCTACGATCGCTTGATCGCCGACGCCGATCGTTTGCTGGAAAACGGTCAGTCGGGCAGAGCGCAGAAGCTGTACGACGAAGCGCTGGGCATGCAGCCGAATGGCGTGGCCGCTTTGACCGGAGAGGCGTACGTGCTCTTGGATCGCGAAAAAGTCATGTCGTCCATCGCCACCTTCCGGCGCGCGCTGGCCGCCCGGCCGGATTTTCCGGCGGCCACCTTCGGTCTTGCCGAGGCCTACCGCGCGCAAGGCGAGAACACGCAGGCGGTCGAGATTTACAAACGGTACCTGGCGGTCTCACCGGCCGGGCCCGACGCGCCGGCGGCGCGCGGACAGATCAAGGCGCTGGAAGGGACGGCGTCCCGGCGCGCCGAACCGCCGTCGCCCACCGCGACCATTCCCGCTTCCAGCGATCCGACCGCGCCGCCGAGCTCGGCGCGCTGACGCTGGCGCCTAGACCGCTATCGAATTGACCCGATCTCGGAGGCGACACGGGACGAACGTAACCGAGGCTGGACGCGCGGCTTGGACGGCGCGACAAATTCGGCGTGGTGGGCCGCTTGGCTGCTTTCGTCGCCGCATGGCATCCGACCGGCTCCGGAACAAGGCTTCCCGACGGCGGAAGGCCTCCCGGGTTCGAAGGCCCAACGGATGCCATGCGGCGACGAAAGCCTTGATGGGAGAGGTGGCGTAGACAGAGGCCTTCCGCGGGCGGGAAGCCGCCAAGCGGCCCAGGCGGTCCAAGTTGGCGCCACGTCCAAGCCGCGCGTGCAGCCTCGGTTACGTTACCGATTCACCCTTCGATCTCGCTTCAACCTGATTGCGGTCTAGGTGGCGGCCGCCGTCGTGGTCGTGGCGTCGATGAGGTCGGCCAGACGATCCAGATCGGC
>DATATI010000071.1 GCA_036268875.1 Polyangia bacterium
CGTGCCGTGCCCGCGGCGCTGAGGGCTGGGACCATCGCTGCCACCAAGCCGTCGAAGACGTCGCTGTTTCGGGAAGACCGCTGCGAGGGGCTGCTGGCCGATGCCTCGATCGTCGGTGTCAGGCTGTCGGAATTGCGCCTGCGCCGGCCACGGCAGTGGGGCGCGTGCTGGCTGGCGCTGATGCTGTGGCGCGAGCTGCAGCTCGATCAGTTCTGGTCGAAGCGGCTTGGGGTGAGCCGCAAAGGGACGCATTGGGATCAGGTGCTATTCGTGCTGGTCGCCTACCGCCTGTTGGCGCCGGGCAGCGAATGGCGGCTTCACCGCGAGTGGTTTCAGCGCAGCGCTCTCGCCGATCTGCTGGGCGAGGATGCACAAGCAGGCGGTCTTTGATCACCTGACGGGGCGGTGGCGCGATCTGTTCAACATCAGCTACGACGTGCTGCTCTGGAGTTGACCCGGTTCGGTGGACGGTTTGTCACTTAGGTTGTTTCGGTTTCCTTGAGCATCTGCATCTCATAGGCAATCGGGGATAGATAGCCGATGCCGGAATGGCGGCGAGCCGGATTGTACCATCCCTCGATGTAGCTGAAGACCGCCATTCTGGCCTCGGCCTGCGAGGTGAACCGGCGGCGTGCCAGCAGCTCGCATTCCAGTGTGGCGAAGAAGCTCTCGCACATGGCGTTGTCGTAGGCGTCACCGACAGACCCCATGGATGGGCGCACACCCGCCTCCCGACAGCGGCCGCCGAACGCCAGCGCCGTATACTGACTACCCTGATCGCTGTGGTGGATGACGTCGCTCGGCTTACGCTGACCGATCGCCATCTCGAGTGCTGCCAGCACGAGCTCGGTTCGCAGATGCGTCTCCATCGCCCAGCCGACGACCCGGCGGCTGAAGGCATCGAGCACGACGGCGAGATACAGGAAGCCGGCCGCCGTCGGGATATACGTGATGTCGGCGACCCAGAGCTGGTTCGGGCGGTCGGCAATGAAGTTGCGATCCACCAGGTCGGGTGCCGGGCGCGCGTCACGATCCCGCTGGGTGGTGACGATGCCGCGGCGGCGGCTGACGCCGACGATCCCTGCCGTCCGCATCAGCCGGGCAATCCGCTTCTTCCCGACCGCCCGACCTTCGGCACGCAACTCCGCATGGACACGCGGCGCGCCATACGTGCCGCGCGAGACGGCGTGGATCGTGCGCACCTGCTTCAGCAATTCGCCGTCCGCGGTGGCACGGGCAGAAGGCAGGCGAGAACGCCAAGCATAGTAGCCGGCGGTTGACACGCCGAGCACGCGTGCCATGGTGGCAATGGGGAAGACAGCCTGGTTCGCGCTCATGAATTGGAAGACCCGGACGCGATCACCGCGGTCTCCCGTGCGAACCAGGCTGCCGCCTTTGCCAAGATGTCGCGCTCCTGGCGCAGTTGCCGGTTCTCACGCCGCAGACGCGTCAGTTCCTCGCGCTCAGCGCTGGTCGGGCCGTCCTGTCGGCGGCTTTCATCGCGATCGGCCTGACGAACCCAGTTCCAGATCGCCTGGGCGGTCGGCTCGAACTCACGCGACAGCTCCTCCGGGGTTCGCCCACATCGGACCAGATCAACCATCTGTCGCCGGAATTCCGGCGGATAGGGTCGGTGACTCTTCGGCATCGATGGCACCTCCTTCTCAAGTGGAAAGGTGTCCACCGAACCGGGTCAACTCCAGAGTTCGGGCTTGATCGGCGGGTAGTGCGGTTCGGGCCGCGCCGCCGGCGGGCTGAACCAGCCAAGTGAAGCATAGTTGTGGTGCCAGCTCGGCTCCAGCGAAACGATGTCGGGCTTGCGCTCACCAAGCGCGCCCGCTGCGCAGGCCCAGCAGCGAAGTTCGACATTGCCGGCGGCGTCGAGTTCGGCCGCCTCATAAC
>DATATI010000072.1 GCA_036268875.1 Polyangia bacterium
CTCACCACGTGTACTTGATCCATCCTCAGCATCCTCCAGCGGGACGCCCAGTCTGCCGACCGAGCAAATTCCGCGATTTGGACCCCTGGGGTGGATCAGTTTCCGAGCGGCGTTTGGATCACTTTCCGAGCGGCGCGATCATCGTTCGCGCGCACCGAATTCACGTCCCCTGTCCAGCCCGGAAGTGATCGCCCACCTCCCCAATTGGATCAGGTGCCCAGAGCCGCTCAAGCGTTGCCGCAACCTGCCGACCGGCAAACCGCGCAGGTCGATCGGCAAATCGGGGTTGGATGCGACGATAGAGTCGCAGCAGCCAGCGTCAACAAGCAGAAGGGCAATGGTGGGGTTTGGGATTTAGTGTTTGGAGACGAATAGACGACACGATCTTCGTGCTGCTGGCTCGAGAACTTCCTGCGTCGATTTGGCGGCCGAGCGTCTTCGCACCCTAATAGTCATTGGCTGCTACGGCTATCACAGGACGTATTTATCGGAACGTCGAGCTCGACTTCGCGCAACCGAAAGAACCGCGTGCGTTCTCCCGGATGTCATCGCAGATTGCCTTCATGAGGCTCGACTTTAGTGCGGGTGTAGCCAGGCGGCCGCCGAAGGCCAGTGTTCTAACAGCGGCCATCGTCGCCGGGCCTTGTGCAAGTCTCATGATCGCTGATCCCATCCTCACAGGTTCTCCCATCGGCGTCGTGGATGCTGCAAGCTCTTGCAACAAGTGCCCAATGCTCGCCTGTGAGCATTTCCCCGCCGCTGACGGAAAATCGTTAGCTTCTCCGCTCGAGTCGAAAACTTTGGTGTCCTCGCCCCAGACCGGCTCGTACTCCCCGGTCGACATGTCGTAGCGGGCAGCCAGGCAGCCGGGCTGTTCTTTGATACTGTCCTTGAACTTGGTTCCGTCGAAGAAGCAAACCACGTCGCCGTTCAAAACCGTATTCCTTCCTGCATCGTCGCGGATCGCCGCAAACCATAGGACGCACGGCTTCTTCTTCGCGAGGAAAGCAGTCGCCCGCTCGACCGAAATGTCCTCGGCGAACGAAGTGGCCGGCAAGGCAAGCACCAGGGCCAGGCTGAGCCAAGGATGGGGCCGGCGCTCGGTCCTCGTCACCCATCCGACGGCAGCGCTCATCTTGCTTTGCATGCGTCGTGAAGGCGCATTTGTGAGCGTTGGTGGCCTCAGCACCGATCGCAGGCTGCCGGCAATTCGGTTGATGGTGGGCACGCGCATAACGAGATCCCGCCGAATTCGCCCATCCGATTGCAACGCCGATTGGTCAGAAGCTAACATGCACCGTATTTTAATACGGTGGCAGCCCGCAGCGCTAGAGGCGACCGTCGGCGCCGGTGGCGGGCCGGTCCAGGCTTCTCAGCGCGCAGCGCGCGCGTGTTCAGAAAGAAATCGGCGACGCGATTCGCGCCGCTCGGGTTGCCGCTGGCCTTACCCAAGAGGACGCAGCTTCTGAGGCAGGAATCGATTACAAGCGGTTCCAACGACTCGAGGCTGGTCAGGTCAATCCGACGATCGGCACGCTGGTTAGGGTCGCTGTCGCCACGAAAACCGATTTCTGGGCTGTGTTTAGGTCGCGAGCCGACAGAGGGTGATCGCGACGCGGGTTAAATGACCCGGAAGGCTGCGACGGCGCTGAGAGCAGTCCACCTCGCGGCTCAAATCGCTGCCCTCGAAGGCGCCCATATGGGGACGTCGTCCGTCGTCAGGTGGGTCGGCGGCATCATGGCGACCGCCATCGCGCCGATCGTCGCGGCCCACTTCGGGGCCAAGTAGCCGTGCGCGCGCTGCTTAAACGGGTGAACTGCCGGGACTGCGGCGCCGACCGCGTCCGGGAGCAGGTTCTGCCTTATGTCTGCCTTATTGGGCCTACGGGTGGCTATTCCAGGTATCCACCAGTTATCAGCGGCACCGGTTCCGCGACAGAAAAACCCTTGTTTTACGCGAAAAACCGGAGCCGGTGCTCGGGATTGAACCGAGGACCTACGGTTTACGAAACCGTTGCTCTACCACTGAGCTACACCGGCGAACGTTTGGCTTGGGGTACTTACGCCAACCATACCGCCCTCGTCAACCGTGGCGGAAACGGGCCGCCAGCGTTCAGTGAGCGGACCTCGCGCGGGGTGGTTCCCAGTCGGCGTGCACCAACGCGGTGGCCTGCGCTTCGCCGGCGCTGGGCTTGCGTCCGTAACGAGCCAGCGGCAGCAGGAACATCACCGCGACCAGCAGGGCCAGCGCGAGATGACCCAGCCACCGCCGCGCGCGGCCGGCCCCGACGGTGGCCACGCCCAACGACAGCGCCGCCAGCACCGCCAGCGCAACCGGCACCACCGACCAGGAACCGGGCAAGCGCAACAGCCAGCCGATGCTGTACGGGACATAACCGTCGCCCAGCAGCGGGAATGCCAGATCGAAGACGGGGTTATTGAACTGCTCGGGATAGTGCGGGTAGACGATGGCCGACGTCGCGTTCAGCACCACCGACGGGATCAGCAAACCGGCGGTCAGCGTGGCCAGCAGCGGCCGGGCCGTCGCGCGCCGCCACACGTAGGCCAACGCCGCCACGAGAAACGGCGCCACCGTGACGATATAGCGCGGACCCACGCACCACCCGGCGCGCCAGTTGCTCATGCCTGAAAGAAAAAGGAACATCGTCGCGCACACGACCAGCACCACCACCCCTTCCCGGCGCGGACCGCGGACCACCAGGTAAAGCGCGCACGCCGCTCCCAACGCCAGCAGCGGTGAAAAGGCGAACAGACCGTAGTCGGCCGAGAACAGGAACGTCCCGAAGGCGGCGAATTTGGGGACGGACAGCCCGTGAAAACCGGCGGCGTGCGCGGTGCGGGCAAAATATTCGTTCTCGATGTACCCGAACGGCAAACGCCAGGGGCGGCCAAAGGCGGCAGTGTGAAACGCGCCCAACGCCGCCGCGGGCGGGACCGCGCCCAGCAGCAGCGGCCAGGTCCGCCACCGGTAACGACCGAAGGCGTACAGCGCCAGGATGGCGGCCACCAGCACCGCCTGGTATTCGAACAGCACGCACAGGCCGGCCCAGAGCCCGGCCCAGAAAAACTGACGCGGCGAGACCGACGCCGGTGCACCCGGCGCCTCGGCTTCGGGCGGCGCCAACAACATGTACGCGGCGAACGCGCACGCTGCCGCCAACGAATGCCCGACGAAGATGACCGCGTAAGGGAAGACGATGCTGCCCAGAGCCAGCCCCGCCGTCAAAAGATCGCGCGCGGCCGCCGAGCGGGTGATGCGTTCGATATAGCGGGCGAAGAAAAACAGGAAAACACACATCGGCAGCTGCACCACGCACAGGCGCAGCCAATAGACCGTCGCCTTCTTGCCGGGCGACGACCAGCCGAGCAAATGGCGCAGCTTGGTGTGGACGAACAGCACCGGCACACCGAAGAACGACGCGCCGGGCGCCTTCGACGAATAGACATGGCCGGCGTTCGCCGCCTTATCGTTGACCCAGCCCCATTCTTTTTGCACCTGGTCCAGGTTCAGGACGTGGTGCTCGACGATGGCCCGGGTCATCCACACGCGGGCGTTCTCGTTCGGATTGTTCAAGCGTTCGTAGTACGGAAAGACGGACAGATACGCGATCGCCGCCAGCAGGCAGACCGCGTGCCGCCGCCAGAACGATGGCGCGGGCGATGGCGATGCCACTTCTGCTCGCGCACTTCGGTCGCTCATCGATCAGCGGGGGCAATATACGCGGTTTCGCCCGCGCTTCCAGCGACCGCCCTTCGCGACGATGCGCCCAACCGCCGGCGCGAACCCGATCACTGGACGAGGCAGCGGATCGGCAGCTGACAGCGGCCGTTGCAACACGTCTCGCGCAGCGGACAGATCCCGCAGCTGACGCGCTGGCCGCAAGCATCGACGACGGTCCCGCACTGCAGGTTGCGGCAGGCCCGCCCCATGTCCTGGCAAGGAACGCAAATGTTGGGCATGCCCGTGCCGCCGCACATGTCGCCGGCGCTGGCACAGCCGCCGCAGTGGACGGTCTGATCGCAGTTATTGGTGACGTCGGTGTTGCAGCGCTCCCCGCACGTGCGCGTAACCGGATCGGTTTCGCACGGGACGTCCGGCGGTGCGACCACGTCAGGCGGAGCGTCCGGCTCGCCCGTGTCGACGCCGGCGTCGGGCTCGCCGCCGCTGCCCATCGCGCCGCCGCTGCCCATCGCCCCGCCGCTGCCCATCGCGCCGCCGCTGCCCATCGCGCCGCCGCTGCCCTCGCCGCCGCTGCCCTCGCCGCCGGTGCCCCCGGCATCAACGCTGACGCCGCCCGTACCACCAGCGCCGGCATCGCCGACCGCCACGCAGTCTTCACTGTTCAAGGTGAGGTTGACGGTCACCGACGCGCCCGAGGCCACGTCGCCGCTGGTGACCTCACCGACGCCGATCTCGCACGCGCCCATGATGGCGGCGCCACGAACCACCACCGCGCCGTGCATGCTGGACGGCAAATAAAGCCCCACCCCCAGCGGCGTGCCGCCGGCCAACGGCACCGTCACCGACGGATATTCGCCCCGCACCACTGCTTGCTCTGTGTTTCCCGTGGCCTGAAGCGACAGCGTGACGTTGGTGAAGGCGCGATCGCCGCTGACGAACACGCGCAACAGCGAACGCGGGTTTCCGCAGCCCGCGCTGGCCACCGCCAGCAACGCCAGCGCCGAAAGGCCCAAGCGCCAATGGCCGCCGGTCAGCGGCATGAAGCCAGGCCCTGGCACGAGGGATCGCTTTTGTGGCCGGCTGCGACGCCAATGACCACCACGCTGGCGACCACCACGCCAATTGCGGTCCAAAACCACCACTTCTTGTAGACGGGTCGATCCTCGTCGTTGTTCCGCGACCCGGGGCTGCCGTCGGCGCGAAGCAGGTTCGACGCGCCCGGCTCGTGGGCCATAGCCAGCGATTGTGGCGGCAGCGGAAGCGGTGCCACCGGCGGCGGCGACGTCGATCCCAGGGCCACCGCGGCAGGATGAGCGCCGACCGCCCCGGACGCGCCGGGTTGGCCGTACGCCACGGCTGACACCGACGCGGAAGCTGGCGACGGCGCGACGACGAACCCCTTGCGCATCGACGGTTGCGGCGGCGGCGCGGTCACCGCCGGTGCGGGTCCCGGTGGCGGCGCGGTCGCTCCCGTCGCCTCGGCCGCTTCCAGATCGCGAATGTGCTGTTGAACCACGGTCAAATTCGGCGGGTTGGGCCGCTCGATCAAAAAGCGGCGGTAGAAACGCAGCGCATCGCCGCGGTTTCCCATCAGCCGCTCGCACTGGCCCATGTTGAAAAGCAGATTCGGTTCGGGCTTGGACAGGTACGCCTCTTGGTATTCGGTGAGGGCGTCGGCGAAACGTTCGATCTTGTACAGCTGCTGCGCCTTTGCGAAGTGCTCCTTCGCGCGCTTGATGTCGACCTCCGCCCGCGCCGTGACCGAAAAAAACGTCACGACTGCCAGGAGAGCCCAACTGCTGGCTCGGCCGCGCATCACCATAAATTTAGGCGCGCGGTTTCACGGAAGTCAATGGCGCAATCCGGCACCTACCCCGGTTTTTCACTTGGAAAAGACCCGAAGCAGGCGCTTCACCGGATCGTAGAAGCGATCGACGACGCGCTCTTTCAACGGGATGATGGCGTTGTCGGTGATGGTGATGTTCTCCGGGCAGACCTTGGTGCAGCACTTGGTGATGTTGCAGTAACCGATGCCGTGGGCCTTGCGCAGATCGTCCACGCGATCTTCCACGTCCAGCGGGTGCATCTCCAGCGCGGCGGCGTAGACCAAGAAGCGCGGACCGATGAACTCGTCATGCTTGTGGTGGTCGCGCAGGACGTGGCAGACGTCCTGGCAAAGGAAGCACTCGATGCACTTGCGAAACTCCTGCACGCGCTCGATGTCTTCTTGCTGCATGCGCCAGGTGCCGTCGGGGGCATCCGGCGCGCGAGGACGAAACGGCTTGATCTCCTTCTTCACCCGAAAATTCCACGACACGTCCGTGACCAGATCGCGGATCGAAGGAAAGGCGTGCAGCGGCTGGATGGTCACCGGTTCAGCGAGGTTGATATCCGAAAGCCGGGTCATGCACATCAGGCGCGGCATGCCGTTGACCTCCGCCGAGCACGACCCGCACTTGCCGGCCTTGCAGTTCCAGCGCACCGCCAGGTCGTTGGCCTGGTCGGCTTGAATCTGGTGCACGGCGTCCAGCACCACCATGCCTTCGGAGACGTCGGTCTTGTAGTCCTTGAAGTCCCCTTGGCCTTTTTCTCCGCGCCAGATCCGAAACGTCGCGCTGGCCATTATTTGTTCTCCTCGACAATCTGTTTGAGATCGGCGCGCATTTCGCTGATGGGCTCGCGTCGCAACTGCGGACGACCGTCGCCACCCTTTCTGACGACGAGGTTGAACTTCGCGTACGCCGGATCCTTGTCCGGGAAATCGTCGCGAAAGTGGCCGCCCCGACTCTCCTTGCGCTCGAGGGCGCACATGGCGATGGCCTGCGAACAGATCAGCATGTTGTGCAGATCCAGCGCCGTATGCCAGCCCGGGTTGTACTCACGATTGCCGATCACGCCGACGCTGGCGGCGCGTTTTTTCAGGACCTCGATCTCGTCCAGCGCCTTTTTGATTTCGTCCTCGCGGCGGACGATGCCCACGTTGTTCTGCATGCAGTCCTGCAGGGCGTATTGAATCTTGTACGGGCCCTCCGGATCGCCGCCGCCAGCGGCGCCGCGCTCGAACGGGGCCAGCGCCGCGCGGGCCGCTGCTTCCAGCTGTCCGGCATCGATCTGCACGGCGCCGTGGTCCTGAGCGTACTTCGCCGCGTGCTCGCCGGCGCGCTTGCCGAAGACGACCAGATCCGAAAGCGAATTGCCGCCCAGGCGGTTGGCGCCGTGCAAACCGGCCGCGCACTCGCCGGCGGCGAACAGGCCCGGCACGTTGGTCATCTGGGTGTCACCGTCGACGCGAATGCCGCCCATGATGTAATGGGTGGTCGGCCCGACCTCCATCGGCACGGCGGTGATGTCGATGTCCGCCAGCTGCTTGAACTGGTGGTACATGCTGGGCAGTTTTTTCTTGATGTGCTCGGCACCGCCCGGCACGCGCGATTTGATCCAGGCGATGTCCAGGAAAACGCCGCCGTGCGGGCTGCCGCGGCCGGCTTTTACCTCGATGTTGATCTTGCGCGCCACGTGATCGCGGGTCAAAAGCTCGGGCGGGCGCCGCGAGTTCTTGTCGCCCTGGGTGTACTTCCAGCCTTCTTCCTCGCTGTCGGCGGTCTGCGCTTTGTAGTTCTCCGGGATGTCGTCGAACATGAAGCGCCGGCCGTCCTTGTTCCGTAGGACGCCGCCCTCGCCGCGCACGCCCTCGGTGACCAGGATGCCTTTGACGCTGGGCGGCCACACCATGCCGGTCGGATGGAACTGCACGAACTCCATGTCCTGCAGCTCGGCACCGGCTTCGTATGCCAGCGACTGTCCGTCGCCGGTGTACTCCCAGCTGTTGCTGGTGATCTTGAAGGCACGGCCCACGCCGCCGGTGGCGAACACCACCGCCTTGGCCTTGAAGACACGCAGGTAGCCGCGCTCGCGGTCATAGCCGAGGGCGCCGGCCACGCGGTCGCCGTCCTTCAACAACCGGGTGACGGCGCACTCCATGTACACCTTGATGCCCTGGTGCACGCCGTGATCTTGCAGCGTGCGGATCATCTCCAGGCCGGTGCGATCGCCGACGTGGGCCAGCCGCGGATAGCGATGGCCGCCGAAATTTCGCTGCAGGATGCGGCCGTCCTTCGTGCGATCGAAGACCGCCCCCCAGGCTTCCAGCTCGCGCACCCGATCGGGCGCCTCCTTGGCGTGTAGCTCGACCATGCGCCAGTTGCTCAGGTATTGGCCGCCGCGCATGGTGTCGGCGAAGTGCACCTGCCAGCTGTCGCGGTCGTCGACGTTGGCCATCGCCGCCGCCATCCCGCCCTCCGCCATCACCGTGTGCGCCTTGCCGAGCAGCGACTTGCAGACCAGGCCGACCGACACGCCAGCCGCCGACGCCTCGATGGCGGCGCGCAGTCCGGCGCCGCCCGCACCGATCACCAGGACGTCGTGCTCGTGTGTCTCGTACTCGGCCATTTAGAAAATTCTCCAGTCGGTGATCACGCCCATCGAACACAGTCGGACATAGACGTCGGTCAGGCCGACGCAGAACAAGCTGCACCAGGCCCATTTGGGGTGCTGCCGGTTCAAGCAGCTCACGCAGTCATAGGCCTTCTTGCGGACCGGATGCCCGGACAGCCGATCCATCACGCCGCCGACCAGATGCCGAAACGAATGACAGCCCAGCGTGTACCCGCCCAATAACACCGCGTTCAACGTCAGCACCAACGTACCCACGCCGATGCCGAATTTCTCGTGACCGTTCGTCGGATCGTTGAACCACATCGCCCGCCAGGCGTCGTGGGTCAAGAGCACGATGAAGATCAGGGCGAAGTACAGGGCATAGCGGTGCAGGTTCTGAATTAGCAGCGGCCACTTCGCTTCGCCGCGGTATTCGTCGCGTGGTTCGCCGACCGCGCAGGCCACCGGATCAGCCCAGAACGCTTTGTAATAAGCGCCGCGGTAGTAGTAGCAGGTCATGCGGAACGCCAGCGGGAACACCAGGATCAACATCGCCGGCGAGTAGCGAATGAACGACGGCCAGGGCCAGCGCCACGGCCCGAACCAGGCGTGCGGCGAATTTCCGAACAGCTCCGGCGAGTAGAACGGCGACAGGTAATTGCCGTAGTGGTAGTGCTCGCCCTGAAACAGCGCCCAGGTGGTGTAGACGATGAATGACGTGAACACCACGAAGGTCACAAGCGGCATCAGCCACCACGTATCCTTGCGGGCGGTGTGCCCGAACCTGACCCTCTTGAGCGGAACATCAACGGACGCCATTTCGTCTCTCTCCTGCGCCGTCCCGGGGCGACGCGGCCACAGCATATTCAGCCGGGCACAAGTTTCAACAACGACGACGCGAGACATGACCCTTTCTGGCGCGGAGATTGCTGCTCGCGAGGTGGGGCTTAACCATTTGCGATCGTTGCTTTCGTGACATTGCTCGTCACCCACATCACAAAGAATTGCTCCTTTTTTCAATAAGGACCTGCCGCCGATGGTACTAATAAAGCTGGTTCACCTCGGAGGTCCCTCATGCCATACGCGAGGTCGCTGTACTGGATTGGCGGGGGACTGGGGGTCGTCGGTGGTTGCACGGCCGGAGTCAACATGAGTGGTGACTCTGGACGCGGGAGCGGTGGCAGGGTCGGCGTCGGCGCAACCGGAAACGGCAGCGACAATCTGCGCCCGGGCCCGACGCAGCCGTGTGCGGAATGATGACCTTCAACCTCGAACGCCTGACGCCCGATCTGCTGGTCGTTCTCGATCGGTCCGGGTCGATGAATGAAGCCGTGGCCGGGAACCAATCAACGTCGAAGTGGCAAGACATGACCGCCGCCATCAACCAGGTGGTCTCCCAGACCGAGACCGCCATTCATTGGGGCCTGAAGTATTCCCCCACCGACGAGTTCTGCACCGTCAGCGACGGAACAGCCGTGCCGGTGGCGGCGACGAACGCCGCCCTGATCAACACATCGATTCTGAACACCATGCCCGGGGGGCGGACGCCCACACGCGTGGCGGTGCAAAACGGGGTCACCTATCTGGCGGCGCTGCCCGACGGAAATCCCAAGTACATCCTGCTCGCCACTGATGGAGAACCGAACTGCCTCGATCCCGGAGCGGGAATGTCGGTCCCCGACGACGCCGGATCGATCCAGGCGGTGGCGGCGGCAGCGGCGCAAGGGATCCCGACCTTCGTCATCGGCATCGCCACCTCCGGCGATCAATCCAACGTGACGCTGTCGCAGATGGCCATCGCCGGCCTGCGTCCGCGCGCCGCTGACCCGCGGTATTTCCCGGTCAACAACAAGGACGATCTGGTGACGACGTTGACCGCCATCGGCGGCGAGATCGCCACCTGCTCATTCGCCCTTGCCGCGCGCCCACCCGATCCCACTAATATTGCGGTGATCGTCGACGGCGCCCGGCTGATGAAGGATCCCGGCCATTCCGACGGTTGGGATTATGGGGGAGGGGATTCGTCCATCCAGCTTTTTGGTAGCTGGTGTGACAAGGCGAAGGCTGGGATGATTATGAACGTCAAGGCCACCTTTGGCTGTCCGGGCGTGGTGATTCAGTAGCATTCGCAATCAACTCTGGAGGACACATGCGGCGCACGACTAGCGTGTTATGGCTGACAGCGACCCTCGCGCTGGGCTGTACCACGAGCGGAATCAAACCCGGCGGCAGCGGCACCGGCAACAGTGGCGGCGGCAACACCTCGGGCGGCGGCGGCAACAGCGGCGCCGGCGGGATGGTCAAGGATCCGACCGGACCGACCTGCGGCATGAAGACGTTCGGACTGCAGAAGGGTATCCCGGACCTGATGCTGGTCCAGGACAAGTCCGGGTCGATGGCAGACATGCCCGATGGCACGAGCTGCGCGGCCGGCCGCGGACGCAATCCGGTCCCGCCGCCCGCGGGCTGCGCGGCGATGGCGAAATGGCCGCAGATGACCGCGGCCATCAACCAGGTGGTCACGCAAACGCAAACCACCATCCGCTGGGGTTTGAAGTTCTTCCCCGACATGGGCAACGATCAGTGCGCCGTCACCGCCGCGCCCGAGGTGCCCATCGCCGATATGAACGCAGCCGCCATCACCGCGCAGATCGCCGCCACCATGCCCAACGGTGGAACGCCCACCCGCACGGCCGTCGCTGCCGCCAGCATGAACCTTGCGATGCTGCCTGACACCAACCCGAAGTTCATCCTGCTGGCCACCGACGGGCTTCCGAACTGCATCCCGGGCGGCGGCTCGCAAGCCTCCGACGCTGACGGCGCCATCCAGGCGGTCACTGACAGCTTCAAGAACGGGATCCCGGTGTTCGTGGTCGGCATCGGCTCCGTGGCCGAGGCCGACGCCACGCTGACCGCGATGGCGGTCGCCGGCGGCGAACCGCAGACGGCGGATCCGAAATACTATCCGGTGAGCAGCACCGCCGATCTGGTGACCGTTCTGGGCACCATCGGCGGCATGATCGGCTCGTGCTCGTTCCCTCTCGGCAGCGTGCCGCCCGATCCGACCAACATCGCGATCACCGCCAACGGCGCCAAGATCCCGAACGATCCGACACACAAGAACGGCTGGGACTACAGCAGCCCCGCCCAAACGTCGGTGCAGTTGTTCGGCAGCTACTGCGACGACGCCAAGGCCGGCAAGCTGGCCAACGTGCAGGCCATCTTCGGCTGCCCGGGCAAGATCATTCCATAAGGGCGGGTCGCATTACGAACGCCCGCCTCAGCTGACAAGGCGGGCTTCGCGTTCCCACTGGTCGGAGAGCGAGAGGACGCGGGCGTTCGGAGGAACGTCGGTGAGGAAGCGCTGGCGCCAGGCGGCTTCGCCGATGCGAGCGGCGCGAGCCAGGAGGCGCGTGCGGGCGGTGACGATGGCGGCGATGGCGGCGGCTTGCGCACCACGCGCCGCCAGGCACTCGGCGTGGATGAGGCGCACGCTGGATTCGCCTTCCTCGACGTCGCCCAGTGCCTCCAGCGCGGCGATGGCCTCCGACGCCAGCGCCAGCGCCGTTTCGGTCCGTCCTTGACCGAGCAGCGCGCGGGCCCGGATCGCTTGCGCGACCACACGCAGAGCCGGCGCGACGGTCAGCATGTCGACCGCGGCAGACGCCTCGCGATCGGCGCTGGCGAAGTCGCCGGCGGCGACGAAGATCTCCGCCAGATAGACGCGCGACACGCCTTCCAGGCGCGGATCGCCCTGCTGCCCGAAGCTCTCGATGGCCTTGATCTCCAGCGCCTTCGCCTCGTCGAGAAAGCCGCGCAGGCCTAACACCCGACCCAGGTTGTGCAGAATTGCCGCGCCCAGTTCGCGCAGCCCCATGCGATCGGCGGCGGACAGCGCCTGCCGCAGCGCCGTGTCCGCGCGATCGAAATCGCCAAGCTCGCTGTAAACGTAACCCATGTTCGCCCGCATGGTGCAGGCGTTGCGCAGATCGCCGCCTTGTTCAAAGGCCAGCAGCGCCGACTCCATGCCCCCCAAACACGCCCCCAGATCGCCCGCCACCGACGCGCGCACCGACCGCACCTGGTGCACCAGCGCCACCGCCTGCAGATCAATTTCCGATAGATCGCCCGCCAGCTCGGCGATGTTGGCGATCAATTCGTCGGCGGCTTTGTACCGCCCGCCGAAGATCAAATAATTCGCCGCCCACGACAGACACATCACCTGCGCGCTGCGCGCTCCGAATTCCGGGATGGCCTCGCGCACCGCCCGCACCCGCTCCTCGATGTGTTCCAGTTGTCCGTGCTTGGCGGCGGCGACGATGGCCTGCCCCTGCGCGCGCAGCCACGCCGCGCTGCCGGGCGCCAGATCCAGCGACGCGTCCTGCGCGCGTTGCTCGGCCAGCAGATACTCGCCGCGCCAGACGTGGCCTTCGGCCTGAATCAAGCGCAGGCCGCCCGCCACCTCGCCGACGGCGCCGCAGGTCAAGCCCAGCTCGGCACGCTCGATGGCCGCCGATAGATCGTTGGCCTTCAGCGCTTGCTCGGCCGCCAGCTGGTACCAGCGGATCGATCGGTGCAGCTCTTCGCCGCGACGGAAGTGCTCGGCCAGCGCCATGGCGTCGCTGGAACCGGCCTGCTCCAGCCAATCGCCCGCCAGCCGGTGGCCCAAGGCGCGATCGTCGTCGGTCAACATCGCATAGGCCGCCTCGCGCACCAGGGCGTGCGAGAAGGTGTACTCCTCCTCGCCCCGCCGCTCGGCGGTCGCCGCCCGCGCCACCAGCTCGCGCGCGCCCAGGTGAACCAGCCAGTGGTCGACGTCGCCCGCCGCCGCTTCGCCGCCCAACAGCGCCGCCACCCCGGTCTTCGAGAAACGCTCGCCGAACACGCTGGCCGCTCGCAGCACCCGCTTGGCGTCGCCGCCCTCGGCGTCAAGACGTGCCTGCACCATGCCGATCACCGAATCAGGCAGCGACTCGCAGCGGCCATCGGCAGCGGCGCGGATCAATTCTTCCAGATAGAACGCGTTTCCGTCGGCGCGCGTGACCAGCTGAGCCACCAGCGCGTCGCTGATGTCCGGACCCAGCGCCTCGCGCACCAGCTTCTCGCTGGCTCGCCGGTTCAGCGGCGCCAGGCGCAGCGTCTGCATCTCGCGCCCTTCCCACAGATTCGGAAAGCGCGTGGTGACGTCGGGGCGGGCCATGGCCAGCACCATGAATGGCTGTTCGCGCAGGTTGCGAAGAGCGGCATCGATGAAGCTGACCGTCCCGAGATCACCCCAGTGCAGATCTTCCAGGACGATCAGCACCGGCTGCTGCGCGCACTCGGCCGCCAGCCAGTCTTCGAAGGCGCGACGCATGCTGTCGCCCATGAGCTGCGGATTCTGGCGCGCCACCCGCAACGATTCGTGGTCGTCGTCGGAGAACGGCACATTGGCGATCTCGCCCAGGAACGCCATCACCCGCGCCGACGATTCGCGCGCCACCGCCCGCCCCACCCGCTCGGAAAGTTTGCGCCGCCGGCTCTCCAGCGGTTCGCCTTCCTGAATGCCGGCGGCGCGACGGATCGCCCGACCCAGCATGGCGAACGGAGACCCGGCACCCAGCGAATCGCCGGCCCCGAACAAGACCTCCGTGCGCTGCGGCCGGCGCTGCACCCACTCGAGAAATTCCTGGCGCAGGCGTGACTTGCCGACGCCGGCGGCACCCGTCACCAGCACCGCGGACGCCATCGACTCGGTGACGGCGCCGGCCAGCTGGTTGGTCAGCATCGAGATCTCGCGGCCGCGTCCCACGAAGTCCGTCGCCTTGCCGAGGAGGTTGCGTTTGGCCTCGAAGACGTCGCGCTCGCCGCGCAGGAAGAACGTGTTGCCGTCGCGGATGATGTCAAAGCGCGCGTCCAAAAGGCCAGCCGCCATGTCGTCGATGCGCGTGAGCCCGGGAGGCGTGCAGCGCAAAAGCCGCATGCCGCTGTCGATCACCTCGCCCACCACCGACCAGGCGGAGAAACGCCCCGGCCCCGTCGATACCACCAGCGGCACGTCGGGGATCGCCGCCCGCACGGCCAACGCGCAGCGGGCGGCGCGCGCCGCTTGATCGGTCGCCTTGCCGGCGTCGGACAACGTCAGCACCATCGAACCGTCGGGCAGCGGGTGCACGCGCGCGCCGTGAATGCGCACCAGGTCCGCCTCCAGCGCGTCGAAGCGCGACGGGGGATCGGGCGACGGCGGCGCGACGCCCAGCTCGGGCTTGGCCACCATCATGGTCTCACCGCGCCAGCGCCGCTCGGCCGTCGACGACCGACCGGCGATCACCACGCAGGCGATGCGCTGCTCGCTGGCCGTCAGCGCCGGGCGCAGCCGGCGGCGATTGATCGGAGCGACGCCTTCATCGATGGCGCCCAGGCTGTCCAGCGCGTCGATCACCTGTTGCGCGTTGCCGAGGCGCTTGCGCGGATCCTTGGCCAGCATCGAGGCCACCACGCGGTCCAGGTTGTCCGGCAGGTGCGGCGCCACCTCGCGCACGTGCGGGGCGTCCTGCAGCAGGATCTTCGCCAGCAGCGCCGTCGCCTCCTCGGCTTCGAACACCGGCCGGCCGGTCAGGCACTGGAACAGCACGCAGCCCAGCGAGAACACGTCGGCGGCCGGGGTGATGTCGCGCTCGCCGCGCACCAATTCGGGTGCCATGTACCCGGGCGTGCCGATCACCGAACCGGTCATGGTCAGCTTGCGGCCGCCTTGGGTCAGGCGGGCGATGCCGAAGTCCAGCACCTTGAGGCGCGCGATGTCGCCGCCGGGCAGAAACAAGTTCTCCGGCTTGATGTCCCGATGGATGATGCCGCGCGGGTGGGCGTAAGCCAGCGCCTCGGCGGTGCGGCGGGCGACGAACACGCTCTCGACCATCGACAGCGGGTCGCGATCAAGTCGCCCGGCGAGGTCGGTGCCTTCCAACCACTCCATGGCCAGATAGCGATCACCAGCTTCGGCGACGCCGTGGGCGATGTAGCGGACGATCGCCGGATGAACCAGCTCCGCCAGGATCGACGCCTCGAGATCGAAGCGCTGGATGTCGCGCATCTCCTGGCCGTGGAGGATCTTGACCGCCACCGGCGTCCCGTCGGTGAGATCGCGGGCGCGGTAAACCGTGCCCATTCCTCCGGCGCCGGCCTCGCGCCCCAGCTCGAAACGGCCTGCGACGATGCGAGCGCTCACATTAGCTTACTGAGGCAAAAAGACGGTGACCGTCTCGTGGTAAGTGGGCGCGTTGTGACCGTGGGCGGCGGTCTGGCAGTCGGCGAAGCTGCGGAAGGCGCCGTTGTCGCAGACGTCATCGCACGAGCCGACCACCGTCATCGGACAATCCTTCAGCGAGTCGCCGCAGACGCGCTGGTCTTCCTTGCTGCCGGGGTTCACGCACAAGAAGCGCGGCTGGCCGTCGACGAACAGGTTGCCGAAGTACGCGCCCTCACGCACCGGGTAGTCGCGCAGCTCGCGCGGCTGTGGCTTGAGGGCGGCGATGTCACCGCGCACGGAGATCTCGCGTTCGACGCCGGCGGCGTCCACGCGCGCCAGCATGCAGGCCGACACCCAGCGCTGGCACTCGCCATCGCACGAGCCGTGACGCTCGCCCCACTGTGGCGCCAGGCCCAGCTGACCGGGATAGGAATACTGCTGATGGTCGACGGTGATGGTGACCGTCTCATCAACCGGCAGTGCGCACGACACCGCGTACTTCAGGAACATGCGGGCCAGCGGATCCTTGAGACCGTTCGCCGTCAGCGCATTCGCCGTCAGCGCGTTCGCCGTCAATGCGTTCGCTGTCAGCGCATTTGCCGTCAGGGCGTTCGCCGTCAGCGCGTTCGCCGTCAATGCGTTCGCTGTCAGCGCATTCTCCGTCAGCTCGGCCGACTGCGCCTGGCCGAACGCGCCGTTTTCATCTTGGATCGAGCCGCCGCAGCCGACGACCGCCACCGAGGCCAGAAAAAAACCCAGGACCCGCCGATCGCTTTTTGCACCCATGTTTGATGCATCGTCGGCTCATCGCAAGTACTTAAGCGTAGTTACGATATTTCGATGCGTCAAATAATGTATTAACAGTTACGCTATTTTACGACTATGATTTTGGCGACTGCCCACCACCAGCTCTCGGATCTCCTCGTCCAGGATCCCTTTTTTGGTGTCAGCCAGCAGCGTGAAGCGACGATAGACGTCGTCCAATTCTGCCTTGGTCAAGGTCAATCCCAGCGCCTCACAGCGCGACTTCAGGGCATGACGGCCGCTGTGCTTTCCCAGGACCAAACGGCTCTCGGGAACGCCGACCGATTTCGGATCGATGATCTCGTAGGTGGTGCGTTCCTTGAGAAAGCCGTCCTGATGAATGCCGGCCTCGTGCGCAAAAGCGTTGCGCCCGACGATGGCCTTGTTCGGCTGCACGCCGACGCCGATGATCGACGTCAGGAGCTGGCTGGCCGGATAAAGCTGATCGGTCCTGATACTCGTTTCATAAGGCAAGCGATCACGGCGCGTGCGGATGGCCATCACCACTTCTTCGAGCGAGCAGTTGCCGGCGCGCTCGCCGATGCCGTTCACCGTGCACTCGACCTGACGGGCGCCGTTTTGGACCGCGGCCAGCGAGTTGGCGACGGCCAGGCCGAGATCATCGTGGCAGTGCACGCTGACGATCCCGGTCGAGCCCAGCGCTTTGGCCACCCGGCCGATGATGGCGCCGTATTCTTCGGGGATCGAATAGCCGACGGTGTCGGGGATGTTCACCGTGCCGGCCCCGGCGGCGACCACCGCCTTGGCCACCGTCTCCAGATACTCAGGCGCGGTGCGGGCGCCGTCCTCGGCCGAGAACTCGACGTCATCGACGTACTTGCGCGCCTGCTCGACGGCCCGCACCGCTTCTTCCAGCACCTGCTCTTGCGTCTTCTTGAGCTTGTACTTGAGGTGAATCTCGCTGGTGGCGATGAACGTGTGAATGCGGGCGGGGCCCCTCGCGCCTTCCAGGGACTGGGCCGCGCGCTCGATGTCCGCCGGCGTGCAGCGGGCCAGCGCCGCGATCTTCACGCTCACTTCGCGGCCCACCGCCCGCACCGCTTCGAAGTCGCCTTCGGAGGCGATGGGAAAGCCGGCCTCTAAAATGTCCACGCCCAGCTCGGCCAGTTTGTGCGCCATGCGCACCTTCTCGGAGACAGTCATGCTGCAACCGGGAGCCTGCTCCCCGTCGCGCAAGGTGGTGTCGAAGATATAGACGCGATCGTCGGTGCCGGATTTGGTGTTGGCAGTGTTTGCGCTCATTGGTGAAACCTAATCTGCTTCGCCCCGCCCGATGCGGCAAATTTATAATTATCGACTTGATCATAAGTTTTTCTTATTTAATAACCACCCGCCATGGAGCTGTACGCGCTGCAGGTATTCGCTTCGGTCGTCGCCGAGGGCAGCTTCTCGCGTGCCGCCGAGAAATTGTTCCGCACCCAGCCCGCCATCTCGCTGGCCGTGCAGCGTCTGGAGGCCGAACTGGGCGAAAAGCTGATCGACCGCTCGGGTAAGGATCTGGTCCTCACCGACATCGGGCGCGCCGTGCTGGATTATTCCCGTCGCTTCGAGAACCTGCGCCAAGAAATGCAAAACACCATCGCCGAGTTGCGCGGCAAATCAGCCGGCCGGCTGATCGTCGGCGCCAACGAATCGTCGACGCTGTACCTGCTGCCCCATATCGAACGTTACCGGCACCTTTACCCGAAGGTGAAGGTCCAGGTCCGCCGCAGTCAATCCAGCAAGATTCCGGCCGAGCTTCTGGACGGCAATCTGGAGCTCGGCGTGGTCAGCTATGATCCGACCGACGAACGACTGGTCAGCAAGATCATCTACACCGACGCCCTGGCGTTCGTCGTCTCGCCCAAGCACCGCTTTGCTCGGCGCAAGGTGGTGTCCATCGCCGATCTGGGAATGGAGACGTTCATCGCCCACAACGTGCTGTCGCCTTATCGGGAACTTGTCTTGCGCGAGTTCCGCCGCCACAAGGTCCCGCTGAACATGGACGTGGAGATGCCGACGCTGGAGACCATCCGCAAGCTGGTGCAAAGCAACGAAGGCGTGGCCTTCCTTCCGCGCATGTGCGTGCGTCCGGAGCTGGATGCCAAGACTCTGCGCGAAGTGAAGGTCAAGGAGCTACACGTCGAACGGATGGTGCGGCTGGTGTACGCCAAGGCGCGCTCACTGAGCCACGCCGCCCAGGCTTTTCTGGACGTCATCGCCGGGCGGCCCTAAGCGGTGAACGCGCGCAAACCCGGATGCGCCGGCGCTCCCGTCGCGCTAGACTGAGGACCGTTCGTGTCGCGCGCACCATCCACCGTCGATCAGGCCGCCGCCTATGCCGCACGCATGGCAGCGAAACAAGCGCACGCGACGTCGCGACCGACGCAGGCCGCGCGCCGCTACCGAATCAAGCTGCGCCGGTTCGCCGGGCCGGTGGCTTACGCCGATCAGATCAGCCACCTGCGCATCGCCCACCTCACCGATCAACACGTCGGCCGCGTGACGCCGATGGAAGTGCAGCGCGCCGCCGTCGAGCTGGCCAATGGCGAAAAGCCCGACCTCATCCTGCTGTCCGGCGATTTCGTCTGCCACAGCCAGCTTTACCTGGACCAACTGACGGAAGTGGTGCGAGGCTTTCAAGCGCCCGCCATCGCGGTGCTGGGCAACCACGACCACTGGTCGGGCGCCGATGAAGTGCGGCTGGCGCTGGAACGAGGCGGCGTCGAGGTGCTGCGCAACCGCAACACCATCATCACCGTGCGCAACGAACGCCTGCAGGTGGTGGGCCTGGACGACGCGTACACCGGCCACGCCCGCCGCGACGAGGCGGTGAAAGGTCTGCGCCCCGACTTACCAGCCATTGGCATCTCGCACATCGCCGAGGAGGCCGACGGTTTGTGGCAGCACGGGATCCCTCTGGTGCTGTCGGGCCACACCCATGGCGGTCAGGTGACGCTGGCCCGGTTGCACGAGCTGGCCGTCGGCATGATCGGCGGGCACAAATACGTGCACGGCCTTTACGGCACGCGCGAAAGTCAGCCGCCGACCAACGGACACGACGACAAAAAGGGCGGCCGCAACCATCACGGCAAACCCGAACCGGCGGGCGCGGTCTACGTCGGCGCGGGCATCGGCGCCGCCGTGGTCCCCTTGCGGCTGGGAGATCGCGGCAAGCGCGAGGTGACCATCTTCGAGCTTGGCTGCCAGCCCGGCGATTTCGTCGAACACCACAGTGAGCAGGAGGCCCTGCGCGGGCGGAAACCGACCGCCAAGTTGATCGCCCGACGCGCCGCCGCCGTGGTCCGCAAGCGGCTCGACCGCGAAATCGGCAGCGAGATTCCGCGGAAACGCTGAGGCGGCGGCCCCGTTCTTTCGGCAGGCCTTGTCCTTGGACTGGCGGGATTCATATTGCCAGCGCCATGAACAAATACACCCTGCCGGATCTCGACTACGACTTCGGGGCGCTGGAGCCCCACATCTCTGGGCGAATCATGGAACTTCACCATGAAAAGCACCACGCCGCGTATGTGAAGGGCGCCAACGAAGCCACCGAAGCGCTGTTCGAGGCGCGCGAAAAAAACGACTTCACCAAGATCGCCTCGCTGCAGCGGGCGCTGGCCTTCAATCTATCGGGTCATGTGCTGCATTCGATCTTCTGGAAGAACCTGGCGCCCAAACGCGGCGGTCAGCCGAGCGGACCGCTGGCCACCGCCATCGACAGCGCCTTCGGAAACTTCGATCATTTCAAATCCCAGTTGGTCGAGGCCGCGATGACCACCAGCGGGTCGGGATGGGCCGCGCTTTCGTGGGAGCCACTCGGACAGCGACTGATCACCACGCAGATTCATGATCACCAGTCCGAATTCACCGCCGGCAGCAGCCCACTGCTGGTCCTGGACGCCTGGGAGCACGCCTACTATCTACAGTATGGCCCTGACAAGAAAAGCTTCTTCCAGGGCGTCTTCAATCTTTGGAATTGGGACGACGTCGCCGCGCGCTTTGAATCCGCGCGGGCCTTGAACCTGGGCCTGGGCGGCAAAAAATCTCGCTAAAAGCGACCTAGATCACGCTTGGAGGGGCGGGGCCAGCCCCAAACTTTGCTTTCCAGAACTGATGAGCTATCGTCCGGCAAAATCGCGACGCATTTCGTCGGCCTATCCGACCTAACCCAAGGAGCTAATGATGTTTAAGAAGCTTGCAATCCCCTTCCTCACATTGACCCTCGTGTCGTTCGGCGCCTGTAGCAGCAACAACAGCGGCGGCGGCACTGGCGGCGCGGGTACTGGTGGCGCAGGCACCGGCGGCGCCACCGGCACCGGCGGCGCGGGCACCGGCACTGGCGGCACAGGCACTGGCGGCACGGCCACGGGCACTGGCGGCGAAGCCACTGACGCTCCGGTTGATATGTCGACCACCGAGACCGGAACCGATACGGGCGCCGACACGATGACAGAGGCCGGTGGCGACACGGCGCCGAAAACCGCGGCCCAGCTGTGCACCACGAATCCGATGCTCACGGCCGCGACGCCGGCATTTTCTGCCGCTGACTTCTGCAATATCTACTGGGCGACCTGCAATCACACCACGACCGGTTATACGACGGAAGCGGAATGTGTCACCTCGTATACGACCGCAATGGCGAATGCGACTAATGGGTCCTGTCGTTCCTATCACCTTTGCAACGCGGCTGTATATGACTCTGGAAATGCAGTCACTCACTGCGGCCACGCCCGCGGCGAGAGCATCTGCATGTAGCTGGACCCAATTCCATTCCCAAAGGGCGTCCGCCTATGGCGGGCGCCCTTTTTTGCGTCCCGGTCAGTGCGTCTGCATTAGTTCATCGACTCGTCGCCACTCGCTTTCAAAAATACAGTCTCGATCCTTCCCGCCTCGCGCGGTTTCCCCGAACTGAACGAAAAACGAGTAATCGCGCGTTCTAGAATACGGTACGACGAGCACGCCGATCTCGCACTGCTGGAATCGGGCCCTTGTTAGCGCTGCCGCGCTCTTTCGTCCCTTTCGCGTTCGAGATCGGTGCAGAGAGTACGAAATGGTTGGCCATTCGCCAAAATAAGGCCAGCGAGATTGGCGGCCAAAGCCAACAAGATAAATACGGCGCCCCCGACATGTTCAGGAAACAGGAAGGGAATCTGAACAGTGATTGCGACCGCGGTGATAATCATCCAGATGGCCAAGGCGCGGCGCGAGCGAGGGAGCCTTAATACCAGGACCGTCGCCACGGCGGGGAACGGCAACGACAACATCAACCGAAGCACGACCAACTCAGGCGGAACTCTTCGGAGAAGGTTAGGGCCACCCCATTGTCCAATCTGGAAAAGTAAAAGAACCGACAGAGCAGCGCTGCTCAGTAAAGCGGCTCCCGTGACCATCTTTGCTTGTGCGAACCCATAGCGCTTTTCAGGAGCAAGATGAGGCTTGGCCGCCAATATTCGCGGATCCCGCCGCTTTGAATTATCTGGTGACAAGATTACTCCTGATAAATGTGGACATAAAGATAGTGAAGCCCACCTGCCGCACCGCTGCTACCAAATGAAAGGCTGGCCGAAATGGCGTCTTTCAATTGAGTGAAAATTCGTTTCGAAATCTCCGCGGCTTGGAGCCGTGCTGGGAATTGACCGATCCGTATCAGTTCCTTCACGCCCGAATTAGAAATCCCCGGATAGTCGAGACGAATCAATTCCTGGACCAGCCGCTTCCGCTCGGCCCGACTCATTTGTTTCAGGATCTGCAATGATGACCTTCCCGTGGCATTTCGAATCGCCTTGGCTGCTCGAATCGCCGCCGATGTGGATGCCGCGACCCCCAGCAATGAAATCCCATCCAACGCATATGAAGCCCAACTATAGAACTCCTGCGAGTCGAGCCATCGTGTCCAGCGGCCGTCGTTTAAACCGACGTCAATCGACCGAATAATCGACACGCCACATTGGACCGTCGTCGCGCGCACTGCCGCCCAGGCGATCAGAGATAGAGGAATTGCTGCTCCGGCGCTGCCGGCCGATGCCAGGGCCACACCTCCCATCGCGCTCCAGGCCAACACGGCTCCGACACAATTGAGCCCCGCGCCAACCAATTCCAGAGCCAGGCTGGGCTCTTGAATCTCCGCGGCCGTCGGCAGGTCGCCTTCGATATCCTGCTCGTCGAGCAAAACCCAGGTATCCAAGCCGCTGGAGTGCTGCGAATCGCGGAGGACGACGCAGTTTCCGTCGCCCAGAAAGCCGATGCCTGCACCTTTCAGTTCGGCAATTTGATCAACCCGAATCTTCAGCTCTTGCAGTTGCCTTGCATTCATCCCAGGCATTAGTTCCTCCGAAATCTTCGCCATCCGTTCTCTGACGAAATCGCGAAAAAATCATCGTCGATTGAAAGAAAATGTTTCCTCATCAGCGAGCCCGCCTTGTGACTAGTAGAAATTCTGCTCGCAGTACGTATTGCTGCAGCCAGGATCCCCTGCTGGACACTGCACGTTCGCGCAATACTCGCCCGCTGACTTGACGCAGAACGGGTAGGCAGGATCGTTGCAGATGCGCCCCGGACAACAGACCGCAAACTGGGCTCCACACGGCTGGCACCTCATATTGATATCGTACGGACTTCCGTCCGGCAATGTGGCCTTCGATCGCAAGCCACTGACAATACAGCCGCCGTTGTTGCTGCATACCTGCCCCGTCGGACAGCTGTTGATCCCGCCAAAGCTGCAGATCCCGTTCATGCAGATCTTCGCCGGGCAGTTGTTGGGACCGCAGCTCACCCCGTCGCTCTTGTTCTTCGGGACGCAGTCGCCGTTGCAATCGTAGGTGCCGGTCTGGCAGTCGCTGCCTCCTGCAGGCGTGCAGCTTTGGCCCATCCTTGAATCGCAGCACTGGCCGCCGGTGCAGGTCTTGCCGCTGGGGCAGTTGTTCTTGCAGGTGCTGCCCTGGCAGGTCTCGCACGATTGACAAGCGTGGCCGCAGCTACCGCAGTTTTTCGAATCCTGGCTGGTCTGGGTCTCGCAATCCGGATTGCTGCTGTTGCAGTTGGCGAATCCGTTGTTGCACACCGGCGTCGTACACGAACCGCCGGCACACGACGACGCGGCATTGGCGACGGCGCAGCTCTTTCCGCAAACGCCGCAGTTTTGCGGGTCGCTGCTGAGCGGCGTCTCGCAGCCGGGCTGGGCGTTGCAGTCGCCGAAGCCGTCCTTGCAGGTGAACTTGCAACCGCTGTTCACGCACGAAGCGTTCGAGTTGGGCGACGAGCAGCCCGTCCCGCACATCCCGCAATTGTTCGGATCGCTGGTGGTGTTCACGCAAACCGAACCGCACTTGGTCGGTGTCGACGCTGCGCAATCGGAGACGCAGGTCGGCTTGCCGGTCGAGCTTGAACAAAGCGGCGTCGGGTTGCTGCACGTCGTGCCGCAAGCGCCGCAGTGATCCGGCGTGTTGACCACGGTCTCGCAGCCGGGAGCGCCGTCGCAGTCGCCAAAGCCGTTGTTGCAAACCGGCGTCGTGCACTTGGTGCCGTCGCACGACGAGGTGGCGTTGGCGAAGGAACAAGCGTCATTGCAACGCGCACAATTGGATGCGGTGCCGAGCGGGGTCTCGCAGCCGGGCTGGTTGTTGCAATCGGCGAAGCCGGTCTTGCACGTGCCCATCACGCACTGACCGTTCGCGCAGGAAGCGACGGCGTTGGGAAAACTGCAGACGGTGCCGCATTGCCCGCAATTGTTGACGTCGGTGCCGGTGGCGGCGCACTTGTTGCCGCACTTCATGGGCGCCGACGTCGGGCAGTCCGAGACGCAGGTCTGTTTGCCGGCTACGTTGGAACAAAGAGGAGTGGCGCCGCTGCAGACCGTACCACAGGCGCCGCAGTGCGCTTCGGTGGTCAGCGCGGCCTCGCAGTCGGGGTTGCTGGTGTCGCAGTTTCCATACCCAGGGTCGCAGGTGACCGGTCCGCAGGTCCCGCCCACGCACGCAGCGCCGCCGTGGTCCACGCCGCAGGCTTTGCCACAAGCGCCACAATTGTTGGTGGTGACAAGTGGGGTCTCGCAGCCAGCGGCCGCTGTGCAGTCGCCGAAGCCGTCGTGGCATTTGCCCATCGTGCAGACGCCCTTCACGCAAGTGGCATCGGCGTTCGGGAAGGAGCAAACAGTGCCGCAGGCGCCACAGTTGTTCACGTCCGATTGGAGGTCTACACAGTTGGCGGCGCACTTGTCCGCGGTGGGCGCCGCGCAGGTCGACACGCACGACTGCTTGTTCCCGGTGCTGGCGCACAGCGGAGCGTCGGCCTTGCACGCGCTGGTGCAGCTGCCGCAGGTCTCCGGGCGGCTGATGCTGGTCTCGCAGCCCTCGGTGGGATCGGAGCTGCAGTGGGCGAATCCGTCGGCGCACCCGGTGGGTGGAATCCAGCAAACACCGGTTCGGCACTCCACGGCGGCGCCGGTGCTGACATTGCGAAGCAACGAACAATCGTGACCACAGGCGCCGCAATTTTTTGGATCGGTCATCACCGCGCACGTCTGCGACTGATCGGCGGCGACGTCCGGTCCGGGCGTCACCGCGACATCGCCGACCGGCGTGTCCATCGCTGCCGCGTCTTTTCCTGGCTTATCGGCCGAGCCGTCGGCACCGCCGGCATCCGGGTGCGGCGCGTGAAACGGCGTACAGCCAAACGCGACCACGAACACCGTGGGAAGCCAAATTCGCCGAACGTTTTTCATCTGCTCTCCTTGCTCAACCGCCGCGCTCAAAACTGCGCCACGCAGGCGACGCCATGGCCACCGGCGGTCGGCGCGCACGCCAGGCCCACCGTCGAGCTTGGTGCGCCATTGCCTGCCGGTGGCGAGGTCAGAAACAAAATGGTGGCGCCCGCCGCCAATAGGCCGGCGCCGACGAAGGTCCCGACCGCCAGCTTGATGGCCGTCTGCCCGCTTTGATAGGCGTCATTGCAGCCAGCGCCTCCTCGGTTGATCGCGTTTTCGTCGCAGCCGTGGGAGGCATCCACGAACCACTCGGCCTTTGATTCGCGCACCAGCAACGCGGCGACTCCACCGGCGACGAACAAACCTGCGCCGGCCACGCCTACCCAGGCCAGGCGGCGGCGATTTGTCAGGCTGGCCGATGAGGCCTCGGGTGCCTGGCCGCTGTCGCCGCCGCCAGACAGTACCTCCGGCGTGCGAGTCGCTTCCGCTGGGGACGCCACGAGAGGCGCCACCGGCTGCAACACGATCGTCTCGCGCGTTAACTCGTTGGGCGTAATCAGCACCGTCCGGGTGATGGTGAGAAAACCAGCGGCGCGCACCTCGACCGATGCCGTTCCCGCGGTGGCGTGGATTCGCCGGGTCAGCGGCAGCTTCCCTTGCGGCCGTCCGTCGACGCGGATCTCGGCGCCCGCCGGCTCGCCCAAGATCTCCAGCTCGCCGACGTGCTTGCGGATGGTGGTCAGCGACGATTCCAGCACCGAGCGGTTCTTCGCAATCCAAGCGTCCGCCGGTACCTGCAGCGCCGCATCGACGTGCTCGTAGGCGTCGGTCCATCGCCCCAGCGCCTGCTCGGCGAAACCCATCTGCGCCAGCACGCGTGGCGTCGGCGCCAGCGCGTGCGCCTTTTGAAACGACTCCAGCGCGTCCAGGTCGCGGCCTTCCCGGCGAAGCTCGATGCCCTTGCGAATCAGGTCATCGGCTTGGTCCGCCCGGGCGGACGCCGGCAACACCAGGGCTGTGATGGCGAGCACTCCCGCCAGCGAAAGAACAAATCGAGGAAAAAAGAAGGCCTTCACGCGGACGGACCATCGCATATTTGCAGTGAGTCGCGTCGGTTTTCTGGCCCTGCGAGACGCTCCGCAGGCGAACGTAAACGGCTCAAATTCTTGCCGCCATCGCGGATCGCGGATAACGTGAGACGGCTATTTTTCTCACGCCTGACTTTCACGCATAGGAGCGGAACGCATGTCGAGCAAGCTTGCGGTTGGCCTGTTGATGCTGTCGCTGTCGATGGAGTTCGCCTGCACGGACAACAGCGGGAACCCTCCGCCGGGCGGCAATCCGACCAACAAAGACAGCGGCGCCGACAGCGCCGGCAATGACGTGGCGCCGGATGAAGCGGCGGACATTGCAACCGACGCAGGGGAGGACGTCGCGGCTGATACGGCGGTCGATGCGGGCGCTGACAGCACGCCTAGCGATGCCGACGCCGGCTCCGACGGCGATGCAGACGCAATTGACGTCGGCACCGATGCCACTGACACCGGCACTGACGCCACCGACGTTGGCGGCGACGACGCCGACGGAGCGACCGGCTAGCGAACGTCACAACATCGCTATTCAACGATGGGCGCGGCGTTCGGAGTATTTCGCGGGCCCGCATCCGACCGCGCGCCCGGCACCGCCGTTTGCTCGACAGGCGGCGGAACTGGCGGCGGAACGAGCTTTCCTGGGTCGCCGACAGCCGGCGGGGCGACATTGAAGGCGGGCGGCGGAAAGATGCGCCCCTTCGGCGACAGCGCGGCGGGATCGGGACCCGCGCTGTTGATCGACGGCGCGGGCGGCAGGGTCGGCCGCGGAGGAACGCGCGTCGTCGTTGATGGGTCGCTCGCCGACGGGACGCCCGACGGCGCCTCCTGTTGTTCGTCTGGCTGACGCGCGCGCGCCAACCACAGGCCCACGCCGGCCGCCGCCAGGGCCGCGACCACCGCGACCAGCGCCACTCGCCACCACGCCGCCGCCGACGCGCGCGTCACCGGCCGACCACCCGATGCCCGCGCTGGCGACGCCCGCCGCGTCGGCTGGGTGGACGTCCGCACCGACGACCGATCGGGCGCCTCGCGGCCGATGGCCACGCCCGGCCGCACCGAGCGCGTGCCCGAATCACGCGCCGGCGTTTTCCGCGGGGGCAGCATGGTTTGGGTGTCGGGCAGAGCGTCGGGAATCGGCGCGCGCAAATTGGAGGGCGTCACCAGCGGCCCGGTGGCGGGAAAATCTGTCTGCGTGAGGAACAACCGTTTGACCAGATTGCCCAGCGGCACGCCATCGCCGCTGTATCCGGGCAAGGCCAGCACGGCTGACAGAGCGTCTGTCGTGGTCTCGAAGCGATCTTCCATCTGCCGTTGCAGCATCCGCCGCACCACCGATTCAACCGCCGGCGCGAGGTCGCGGGTGGCGGGCAGCGACGAGAACGGCGGAATCTGGCAGCGGCTGACCTTGGTCATCACGTCCAGCTCGTCGGTGCCTTCGAACAGGCGGCGCCCGGCCAGGAGCTCCCACAGCGTCACGCCCAAGGCGAACTGATCGGTGCGATGGTCGAGCGGACGATCGTCTAGCTGCTCGGGCGAGGCATAGGCCAGCTTGCCGCGGACGTTGCCGGTGCGCGCGCCCGACGTGCTGTGCGCGCGCGCCTTGGCGATGCCGAAGTCGGACAGCTTCACTTCGCCGGTGTAACTGACCAGCACGTTGTGCGGCGAAACGTCGCGGTGGATGAGCCCCAGCGGCCGCCGCCCTTCGCGCCGTTCGTGGACATAGCGCAGACCCTTCAAGACCTCGCCGGCCACGTGCAGGGCCAGCGGCCGGGGAAATGCCTGGCCGGCGCCCAGCGTGCCCAGCGCCAGCTGCCGCAAGTCGCGGCCCTCGACGCGTTCCATGACGATGTAGTAACGGCCTTGCAGCCCGCCGCCATGCTCGGGGCCGACCTTGTCAAAGTCGAAGATCGAGACGATGTTGGCGTGCTGGAGCTGTGCGGCCACCCGGGCTTCGTTGACGAACAAACGTTCCAGTTCGGGATCGCCGGCAAAGGATTCCAGCATGAACTTCAGCGCCAGCGACTTGACGAAGCCACGGGGACCTTCCACCCGCGCCGCCCATACCTCGGCCATTCCGCCAATCGCGATTCGCTCGCCCAGGACGTATTTGCCGATGCGCTGTCCCGGCTGCACCTTTTTCCTATACGACGAAGCGGCGCTGCCCGGCCAGCCGGCTGGCCACGGAAAAGGACTTTCCCGCCGCCAAACCCGCAAATTGCCCAAGCATTTTGAAAATCGGAGAGTCTGGTGATTTTTTCTGGAACACGGAGATTGGCTGTGCGTTTGATCGAATGCATGGAAGCGGGCAACCAAAGGCTGGCAGTTCTGGGGGCGACCGTCCTTGCGGCGGCGGTGGCGGGTGGGTGTTCGTCGCCACGCTCGCTGGTTCAGCTGGATATGGACGTGCAATCAACGGACACCGCGGCATTGTCGACGGATCTGTCCAAAGCCAGGCTGCACATCGACATCAAGCAGGAGCAGCGGACGGTTCACACCGTCGATCGGCCATTCGACGAGTTAACCAGCGTTCCCCGGGCATCAGGCGACAATCTGAAAATCGGGATCTTCCTGGATGCTGACGTCTCGGGCTCGGTCACCGTGTCCGTTTCGGTGATCGACCAGTTCAACTGCCCGATTGGCACAGCGGACGATATCTCTGTCATGGTCAAATCCGGTGCGGCGACTCCGACGCAAAATATCGTCATCAGCGTCAGCGTGTCGTCCTGCCCGTCCGGCAGCACCGACGGCGGCGCGCCGTCCCCCGACGGCGACGATACGGCTGAGACCAATCCGACTGGCCCCGACGCCGGCAGCACCGACGACACCGGCACGGGCAACACCGACGACGTCAGCGCAGGCGATGCCGGCGACAACGACAGCGCCGCTGTCGACGCCTATTGCCCGCCGGAGACCGGGCCCGAGGTGGAGTCGCCGCCGACCTGCAAAGAGTTCTGCGACTTGGCGGCGAAGAACTGCTCGATGTACTACCCCGACCCCGATCAGTGCCTGGCCTTCTGCCAGAACTGGGCCCCGGGCGAGCGCGTGACCGCGACGCAGCCTCTGGTCCCCGGCAACACCATCGCCTGCCGCCTGCAGTTTCTACACGGCACGGTGCCCAGCATGCAGGGACTCACGTGCCCCAGCGCCAGCCCTGAGAGCGCGATCTGTCACGACTGAGAGTCGCGCGCGTCCCGGAAGCAACCCGCGCTCAAACGCGCGGAATTTGACGCATCCAGGCGTCCATGATACGGGACACACTCACCACCAATCTATTGGGAGATCACATGAGACGACTCCACATCCAGCTTTTGGCAGCAGTGATTGCCGTCGGATTAATGGCCAGTCCCGCCTTCGCCGGTCCGGTGCAGGTCTTCACCGACTGGGCCCGCGGCGACATGGGCACCGCCCATAACGCCACCAACGGTCAGTACATCGGCTGCTGGCTGGACAGCGACACCGTCGGCCCGCCGCTGCTTTACTGCGAGGCCTACGATGCCACCCAGGTCAGCTTTTGTTTTTCGACCAACAGCAACCTCATCACCGTTTCCTCGACAATGACCTCCCTCTCGGACATCGAGTTCGGCTGGAACGACGACCACACCTGTTCGTTCCTGATGATCAACACCTTCTCGCAACCGCCCGGCCGCCGTTTCCCATAGGAAAGACGAGGATCCCATGACGCGTACAAAATTGGGTTTGCTGACGGTTGGGTTTGCTCTGGCGGGCGTGCTGATCGGCGCGCGCGTGGCGGTTTCGCAGAAGGCGGCGCCGTCCGTTGCTCCCACACGCACGAGCCCGGTCTGTGAAAAGTGCGCTGCGATGGCCCTGGAAAAAGCGCACAAGGCCGTCGACCTGGTGGTCGAGACCGGTCACTGGACCAAGGCTGACCATGACAAGGTCGGCCCCCTCTTCCACACCTTGCACACCGACCAAAAGATCGAGCTTTTGCGCAAGATCGGCGGCCTCATCGATCAAAAGAAGTTGGTCGTCGATAAGGGCGCGCGCCTCTTCTAGTCGCCGAGCGGTCGGGCCGCGAATCATCAGCGGCCCGCTGCCAACCCGGCCCTTCACCGTCACCGCCGCCATCACCGTGGCCCGTCCTGGAGAAAGCGGGATGGAAAACGTATGATGGGGCGCGCAAACGTGGACGAAGCGTGCCTCGGCGACGATACGTTGCTCGACTTTGTGGCGGGTCGGTTGCCCGACGATCGCCGCGGCGTGGTCGAACGCCATCTGGCCGGCTGCACGATCTGCACGCGCCTGGTCTCGGCAGCCGAAGGTTCGGCGCGAGAGACGGTGCCGGCACCCAACCAGACCCGCGGCCTTCCCCGAACGGGCGAGCTTGACGTCCGCGAGCGCCAGCCCAGCCTGAATCCCGGCACGCTGCTGGCCGAGACGTACAAGATTGTCCGGCTGATCGGCACTGGGGGAATGGGCGAGGTCTATGAAGCCTCGCACACCCGGCTGACCGGCCGCTATGCGGTGAAGGTGCTGCACCACCACTGGGCGGGCGATCCACGGGCCATCGTGCGCTTCGGTCGCGAGGCGCAGATAACCTCGGGCCTGCGCCACCCCAACATCGTGGCCATCATCGACTTCGATTACACGCCGGCCGGCGCGCCATACCTGGTGATGGAGTTCATCGACGGCGTCGAGCTGGCCGCCGTCATCGCCGCCGAGGCGCCGTTGCAGCCGGCGCGCGTGGTGCGCATTGTCGACCAGATCGCTTCGGCGCTGACGGCGGTGCACGCGCGCAACATCGTCCACCGCGATCTGAAACCGCAGAACATCTTCCTGGTGCCGGGCGAGCGGCCGGGCGACGAACGGGTCAAGCTGGTGGACTTCGGCATCTCCAAGGTGCGGGCAGCCTCGGTGGCCTTGACCGGCGAGCGGGCCGTGCTCGGCACGCCGCAATACATGGCGCCCGAACAGGCGCAGGCCGCCGGTGAGGTCGACGGCCGCGCCGATCAATTCGCGCTGGCTGCCATCGTGTACGAGATGCTCACCGGCCGCATGGCCTTCCCGGGCGACCGCGTGGAGATCGTCGTCTATCGCATCTCGCACGAAGAGCCGCGGCCACTGGGACCGGCCTGGGGACCGGGGCTGGCGTCGGTGATCATGCGCGCGCTGGCCAAGAATCCAGCTCAGCGTTATCCATCGACGGACGACTTCGCAGCAGCGTTGCGTGCGGCGGTGGAGGGTGATCGCCTGGTGCGCACGCCGTCGTCGGAGACGCGCATCACCCAGCGCCAGCCGTCGCAGGACAGCCCGCCACCGCTGGGACCGGAAACGCGCGAGCGGCACATCGGCCATCGCTGGACCGTGGTGGGCGGAGTCAGCGCAGGCCTGGCGTTGGCGGCGGTGCTGGCGGTGCCGCTGATGCGGCGGCCTGCGCGCCACGACAGCGCCACCAGTCTGACCGGCGCGGCGCCCGTGCCCGCGGCGACAACCGCCACCGCCAACGGCGAGTTGCCGCCGCCACCCAAACCAGCGGCGGCCGCCAGCACCGATATGGAGCCACCGCATCCGGAAGTGACCACCACGGCAGCCAAGGAGACGCCGCCCGTCGCCGCGACGGCGGTGGCTTTTCCCGCGGCGGGTGAACGGCGCCACCGGTTGCGCGCGCACGCGGCGACCAACAAGGCCCGCGCTGCCAGCGACCAAGCTGCGGCCGTGACGGCACCAGCGTCCACCGCCAGCCAGGCACCACCGCCTGACGCCGCGGCGCCGCCGGCGCTGGGAAAATCTGCCGGCACGTCCACCCGCGGTTCAAAGTTGGGGAGCTTGATTGACAAGCTTTGATCGCGCCGGCGCTCGGACCATCGCCGTTGCTCTCGGACTGCTGGCCCTGCTGGCAGCGGGGCGTCCGGCCCACGCGCAGATCGGCCCTGAAAGTGACGCCCGCACGCAAGCCCAGGCACACCTGAGCCGCGGCAACGATCTGTTCACCGTCGACAAATTTCGCGACGCCCTGACCGAGTTCCAGGCGGCGTTCGCCGCCTTCCCCAGCCCCAAGCTGCACTTCAACATCGGGCAATGTCAGCGCGCCCTCGGCAACCAGCCCGAAGCGCTGGCGGAATTTCAGCGCTTCGTCGACGAGGCGCAGGACGTCTCGCCCGAGCTGCGGCGCGAAGCGGAAAATTACATCGTCGAATTGAAGACCGCCACGAATCGCGCCCCCCCTCCGCCCACGACGGTCGTGGCCGCGCCGATAGCGCCGGTGTTGATCCCACCGCCGCCGTCAGCGATCACGCCCGCAGCGCCGCTGATCGACGCTGCCCCGCCCGCCGCCGCCAACATCGACAACGAACGGCCGCTGTACAAACGATGGTGGTTCTGGGCCACCGTGGGCGTGATCGCGGCGGGAGCCGCGGTGGGTGTCGTGTTTTTGACGCGTCCACGTGATCCGGCTTGCACCGAGAACTGCTTCTAATAACGACGCGGCAAAACCCCCGCGGGGACTTCCGGGTCTTCCTTACGCAACGATGGCCAGGGTGGCCCTCGACGAAAGGAAAATAGGAGAGCGTCATGAACACCGGATCCCCCACCACCAAAGACCCAGAAACCCTTGCGCGGCCGAGCTGGCATTTTGGCCGCCGCACCGCCCTGCTGCTGGCAGTCCCCCTGCTGCTCGTGGGCGGCGTTTCACTGAGGGCGGTCGCGCATGAAGGCGGCCCGGATGGCGGCATGCACGGAGGCGGGATGCGCCACCGCATGCTTCACATGCTGGAGATCGCCGGCGCCACCGACGCCCAGAAGGCCCAGATCAAGGCGGTCTGGGAGCCGCTGCGCCCGCAGCTACGCTCGGTCGCCGAGGAGCACATGAAAGTGCGCCAGAACATCCGGCAGGCGCTGGCCGCTGCGACGATTGATCCGTCGGCCATTGAAAAGCTGCGGCAGAGTTCGGTCCAGTTGATGGACAAACGATCAACTCTCGTTACCCAGGGCATGGTGGCCACCGCCCAGATCCTCAGCGCTGATCAGCGGCAAAAAATCGCCACCGAAATCGCCAAGCACGCCGGCGAACACCACGGTTTTGGCGAGGGCGCGGCGCCATAGTCGGGAAGTCTGGTCCGGCGCCCTTGTGCTAGCCTTGGGCGCCGGTTGCGCATGATTTGCAATAAAGTTTCCGCCCCGCCATGTGGATAGTCCGCCTCGCGCTGAAGCGGCCGTACACCTTCGTGGTGATGGCCATGCTGATCGTCATCTTGGGCGTTCTCAGCATCGCCCGCATGCCGGCGGACATCTTTCCGGACATCGACATCCCCGTCATCTCCGTGGTGTGGAATTACGGCGGCCTGTCGCCCGAGGAGATGGAGCGGCGGATCGTCAGCAACTTTGAACGCGGCCTCACCACCACCGTCAACGACATCGAACACGTCGAGAGCCAGTCGCTGACCGGCGTCTCGGTGATCAAAGTTTTCTTCCAACAAGGCGCGGCGCTGGAAGCGGCCACCGCGCAAATCACCGCCATCGCCCAGACGTCAGTCCGGCAGATGCCCCCCGGCACCACGCCGCCGCTGATCATCCGTTACAGCGCCTCCAACGTCCCGATCATGCAGGCGGCGTTGGAAAGCGAAACGCTGGGCGAGCAGCAGCTGTTCGATTACGGCGTGAATTTCATCCGGGCGGACCTGGCCACCATCCCCGGCGCGCAGATCCCCTGGCCGTACGGCGGCAAGCAGCGGCAGATCATGGTGGATATCGATCCGGCGCGCCTGTTCGCCTGGGGCCTTTCGCCGCGCGACGTGGCCACCGCGGTCAGCGCGCAGAACCTGATCCTGCCGACGGGAACGGCCAAGATGGGCAACGGCGAATATCCTATCGTCGTCAACAGCAGCCCTGAGACACTGGAACAGATCGGCCTCCTGCCGATCAAGACCGTGCGCGGAACGTCAGTGTTGATCCGCGATGTGGCCAGTGTGCGCGACGGCAACACCCCTCAGACCAGCATCGTTCATGTCGAGGGCCGCAAGTCGGTGTTGCTCACGCTGCTGAAGTCGGGGGCCGCCAGCACGCTGGACGTCACCTCGCGCATCCGATCGATGATGCCGGGGATCCTGTCGCGGCTGCCGAAAGAGCTGAAGGTGTCGCTGCTGTTCGATCAGTCGGTGTTCGTGCGCGGCGCGGTCAGCGGCGTGGTCAAAGAAGCGGCCACCGCCGCCGGGTTGACCGCGCTTTTGATCCTGCTGTTCTTGGGCAGCTGGCGCAGCACGCTTATCGTCGTGCTGTCCATCCCGCTTTCGATCCTCATGTCGATCATCGTTCTAAGCGCGGTCGGACAGACGTTGAATGTCATGACGCTGGGCGGGATGTCGCTGGCGGTGGGAATTCTGGTCGACGACGCCACCGTCGAGATCGAAAACATCCATCGCAACATTGCCAAGAAGAAACCGCTGGTGGTGGCCATCCTCGACGGCGCGCGCGAGATCGCCGTGCCGGCTTTTGTCTCCACCCTGTGCATCTGCATTGTCTTCGTGCCGGTGGCGTTCATCACCGGGTCGGCGCGCTCGCTGTTCGTGCCGCTGGCCCTGGCGGTGGTCTTCGCCATGCTGACGTCGTATCTGCTTTCCCGCACGCTGGTTCCGACCATGGTGTGCTTCCTGCTGGCGCCCGAGGTGGCCGCCCACGAAAGCGGACACGGCCGGCGATCACGGCTGGCTGATGGTTTTGATCGCTGGTTTGATCGACTGCGACAGGCCTACGGTGCCTGGCTGGCCTGGGCGCTGTCGCGGCGGCGCACGGTGATTGGTTTGTTCCTGGGCTTCGTGGCGCTGTCGCTGGGGTTGTTCCCACTGCTCGGCCAGGATTTCTTTCCCAGCGTCGATGCGGGCCTCATCAAGCTGCACGTCCGCGGCACGCCCGGCACCCGCATCGAGGAGACCGAACACCTGTTCGCCTTGATCGAAGCGAAGATCCGCACGCTGATCCCGGCGCAGGAGATCGAGACGCTGCTGGACAACATGGGCGTTCCGGCCAGCGGCATCAACCTGTCGCTGTCGGAGGGCGCGCTGATTTCGCCCGCTGACGGACAGATCTTGATCGCCCTCAAACCTCACCACGCCCCGACCGAGATCTACGTGCGCCGCATCCGGCAGATGGTGCACGCTAACTTCCCCGAGGCGACGTTCTTCTTTCTGGCGCCCGACATCTCGACCCAGGTGCTGAACTTCGGTCTGCCGGCGCCGATCGACCTGCAGATCTCGGGCGGCGTGGGCAACGAAGAACAGACCTTCGCGGTGGCGGAAAAACTGGCGGCGCGCCTGTCGCGCGTTCCCGGCGCCGCCGACGTCCACCTGGCCCAGGTGCGACGCGTGCCCCAGTTGCGCGTCGACGTCGATCGCGGCATGGCCGCCGAGGCCGGCCTGACCCAGCGAGACGTGGCCAGTGATTTGATGGTGTCGCTGTCGTCAAGCTCGATGGTCTCGCCCAGCTATTGGCTGGACGCCAAGCGCGGCGTGCAATATCCGGTGTCGATCCAGACACCGCAGTACCGCATCAAGGACATCGAATCGGTACAGAACACGCCGCTGTCGACGGGGCCCGATGGCCAGCCGCAGCTGCTGTCCAACGTGGCGGCGGTGTCGCGTACCTTCGGTCCGGCGAACATCACCCACTTCAACGCCCGTCGCGTCTTCGACGTGCAAGCCAACGTGGACGGCACCGACCTGGGCACGATGGCCACCGCCATCGACCGCATCTTGAAAGACCTCGCCCCCGAGCTGCCGCGCGGGACGGCGGTCCGCGTGAAGGGCCAGCTTGAAAGCATGCAGTCGTCTTTCCGCGGTCTCAGCTATGGTCTCTTCTTTGCCGTCTTGCTGGTCTATCTTTTGATGGTGGTGAACTTTCAATCGTGGCTGGATCCACTGATCATCTTGATGGCCCTGCCGGGCGCGCTGGCGGGGATCGCCTGGATCTTGTTTCTCACCCACACGACGCTCAGCGTGCCGGCCTTGATGGGCGCCATCATGTGCGTCGGCGTGGCCACGTCCAACAGCATCCTGGTCGTCACCTTCGCCAATGATCAGCGCAAGAACGGCTTCGACGCCACGCGGGCCGCGCTGGTCTCGGGGATGACCCGACTGCGCCCGGTGATCATGACCGCGCTGGCCATGGTGATCGGCATGCTGCCGATGTCCCTGGGCATCGGCGAGGGCGGCGAACAAAATGCCCCCCTCGGCCGGGCGGTCATCGGTGGATTGCTGCTGGCGACGGTGACCACGCTATTCTTCGTGCCGGTGATGTACAGCGTCTTGCGAGGAAAGGCGCCCGGGCTCGATCCGGCGCTGGAGGAATTATGAGCGTGCCGTCCGACCTTTCCAACGAGACTCGCCGACAAGCGGAGACCGATCTCGGTTTCGTCCTGCCCGCGCCAGCACGGGTAGGACGAACACGGGCCGGCGCCCTGGTCGCCGTCGCGCTGGTGGTGGTCGGGGCGGCGTTCCTGCTTGGGTACCTGCCGAAAGAGAAAGCGCGCGCAGTCCTGGAAGAAAGCAGCCGCCGCGCCGAGGACGCGCCCGCCCGGGTCAGCGTGCTGACCGCCAAGCTGGCTGTCAGCGCCGGCGCGATCACCCTGCCCGGCAGCATCCAGCCGCTGCAAGAGACCATGGTGTACTCGCGCGCCAATGGTTATCTGCGCCGCTGGCTGGTGGACATCGGCGACAAGGTCGACGAGGGACAGCTGCTGGCCGAGATCGACACGCCGGAGCTGGATCAAGAGCTGGTGGCGGCGCGCGCGCAGCTGGCCCAGGCCCAGGCGTCGATCGCGCAGGCGAAAGCCAACCGCGACTTCGCCAAGACGTCGCTGGAGCGGGTCAAACGCCTGGCCCCGACCGGCGTGACGTCGCAACAAGAGTTCGAACAGGCCCAGGCGCAAGAAGCGGTGGCGGAGGCGAACCTCAACGTCTCGCAGGCCAACGCGGGCGCGCAGCAGGCGAACATTGAACGGCTGTCCAAGTTGAAATCGTTCGCCCGGGTGACCGCGCCGTTCGGCGGCGTCATCACGCAGCGATCGATCGATCGCGGCGCGCTGGTGACGGCGGGAAACGGCACGCCGCTGTTCAAGATCGCCACCAACGATCCCGTGCGCGTGCTGCTGCAGATCCCGCAGAACGTGGCCCCCAGCATCCGCACCCACCTGCCCGCCAAGATTGCCGTGCGCGAGTACCCGAACCGCATCTTCGCCGGCGACGTCACCCGGGCGTCCGGCGCGCTGGATCCGGTCCTGCGCACGATGACCACCGAGATCCGCCTGCCCAATCCCAAGGGCGCGCTTTTGACCGGAATGTACGCCGAGGTGTCCATCTCGCTTCCTTCGCCGCACCAGGTGTTCGAGATCCCAGCCACCAGCTTGCTCAGCGATGCCAAGGGCGTGCGGGTGCTGGTGGTCGACGGTGAGAACCGAGCCCACGCCCGCACCGTGGTGGTCGAGCGCGACACCGGCGCGACGGTGCAGATCGCCAGCGGACTGCACGGCGACGAGCGCATCGTCAAGCTGGCCACTGCCGAACTGCAAGACGGCCAGACCGTCGACGTCGCGCCCCCGTAACGATCGTCGATCGCGTGGGCGGAGACGGCTTCGCCGTCGCAGCCCTTCGCGGGAGAGCGTGGGAACCCTGCCAGGGTTCCCCCTGTCAGCCGATTGACGGTGGCGCTTCTGGCGAAACCGTCAGGCGAATGACGGACAGACCATTTGACGGTGGCTCCGACCGCGATTCGTCGCGCTCAACACGGAGTCAGAATCCTGGCACGCGGCCTGCTGAAGCAAGGCCGCATGAACAGCACACAGACGACAACCAACGGGCGCGGCAAGAAGACGAACAAGCGAACCGCGCAAAGCACCGCGCGCCGGAACGAGTTCGTCACCAAACACTTCCCGCTGGTGGAAAAGGTCGCCCGTCGAATGGCCCGCCGTCTGCCCCGGTACGTCGATGTCGCTGATCTGGTTTCCGCCGGGACCATCGGCCTCATCGAGGCGGCCGAGCGCTTCGACGCCGCCCGCTGCGATAGATTCGAGCCGTTCGCCGAGATTCGCATCCGCGGCGCCATCCTGGATGATCTGCGCGCCCGCGACACCTTGAGCCGTGACATGCGCCGCCTCTCGAACGAACTTGGCCGCGCCGCGGCCGACCTGGCCAATCAACTGGGCCGCACACCGGACGACGGCGAGGTCGCCGATCACCTTGGTGTGGCGGTGAAGGATCTTTACCGCCGTCGGGCCAAGCTGTCGGGTGCGTCGGTGGTCGGCCTGGAAGATGTCGATCCGGAGTTTTTGGATCACGCCGCCGACAACACCTGCGACAACCCGGAAGAAGAGACCGCGCGCCGCGAGATGTTCTCGCACCTGGTCGATCAGATCATGACGCTGCCGTCGAACATGCAGCAGGTGCTGTCGCTGTATTACTGCGAGTCGCTGAATTTGAAGGAGATCGGCACCGTGCTCGGCGTGTCGGAGTCGCGCATTTGCCAGATTCACACCGAGGCCACCCGTCGTCTGCGCGGCATCCTGGGTGATTCTTTTTTCCACCAAGCCGCCGCGTAGTCTCCACTGTCGGCCAGCACTCCAGTGTGAAAAAATAGACGCACGCGCGGCCGCGATCATCGCGCCCGGCGTGGCCCGCCAGCGACGGGCAACGCAATGAATCACTACCCTTTTCGCTAGTGCCCGTCCGCGCGCTGCCGTACTCTTCTGCGCTGAGGTAATGGTTTTGAGGTGCTTGGAAGGTGCGGCTGAGGTGGAGACCGACATCGAGCATGTGCGCCGCGAACGCGATCTCTATCGCGCCCTCCTGGATCTCGGGGTGGCCGAGAAGATCGACACATTCCTGGAACAGGCGCTGAGCCTGATCGTCAATGTCACCGGCGCGCGCCGCGGGTACATCGAGCTCACCGAAGAAGCGAGCGGCCAGCCGCGCTGGTGGTGCGCCCACGATTGCTCGGGCGATCAGGTGCAGGCGATCCGCTCGGCGTTTTCGCGCGGCGTGATTGCCGAAGCCCTGGCCACCGGAAAAACCGTGGCCACCGCGTCGGCGCTGGACGATCCCCGCTTCCGCGATCTCGGCAGCGTGCGCAAGAACCGCATCGAAGCCGTGCTGTGCGCGCCCATCGGGGCGTCGCCGCCGATGGGGATTTTGTACCTGCAAGATCGCCTGCAGCCCGGCCCCTTCGCCGAGGAAGATCGACAGGACGCCGAGGTCTTCGCTCGTCACCTGGCCACGCTGGCCGATCGCATCTTGATCCGGCAGCGTCAGGCCACCGAGACCGATCCCACCGGCGAGTTTCGTCGCAGCTTGCACGTCGAAGGATTGGTGGGCCACAGCCCGGCGATGGCCAGCGTCCTGCGCCACGTCTCCCTGGTGGCGCCCATCGATGTCAGCGTCCTCATCACCGGACCGTCGGGCACGGGCAAGACGCAGCTGGCGCGCATCATCCACGAAAACGGCCCGCGCGCCGCCGGACCCTTCGTCGAGCTGAACTGCGCCGCGCTGCCCGAGACGCTGATCGAAAGCGAGCTCTTCGGCGCGGTGCCGGGCGCGCACTCGACGGCGTCGCGACGAGTGGAAGGCAAGGTGGCCTCCGCCGAGGGCGGCACGTTGTTCCTGGACGAGATCGGCGAGCTGCCGCCGCCGGCGCAGTCCAAGCTGCTGCAGCTACTGCACTCGAAAGAATATTTTCCGCTGGGCGCGCCCCGCCCGATACGCGCCGACATCCGCATCATCGCCGCCACCAACAGTGATCTGAAAAAAGCGGTCGCCGAGAAACTGTTCCGTGAGGATCTCTTCTATCGCCTACAAGTGTTGCCGGTGCGGATGCCGTCGCTGGCGGAACGCCGTGAGGACATCCCGCAGCTCTTGTCTCATTTCTGCAGCCGTGCCCGCGCCAGCCACCAACTGCCCGAGCTGCGCCTGTCCGTCGGCGCCACCCAGGCGGCGCTGGCCGCCGAATGGCCGGGCAACCTCCGCGAGCTGGCCCACGCGGTCGAGGCCGCCTCCATCCGCGCCGCCGCGCAAGGCGTGTTGACGATTGAACGCACGCACCTGTTTCCCGATCTCGAGCCATCGGAGAGCGAGGTGCGTGGGTCGATGACCTTCCAGCAGGCCACGCGCCTGTTCCAGGGCGAGCTTCTGCGCCGCACCCTGGAAGAAACCGGTTGGAATGTCGTCGAGGCGGCGAGCCGTCTGGATCTCGCCCGCTCGCACATCTACAACCTCATCCGCGCACACGGGCTCGAACGCAAAACGGCATGACCGCCAGCGCGCCCTTCCCGCGCAGCGGACGGTTTCGCGCAAGGAACATACTGGGGCAAGGATCGATGGGCACGGTGTACCGCGCCCTGGACGAAGAGACCGGCCGTGAGGTGGCGCTGAAGGCCCTGCGCGAGCCGGGTTCGACCGCGCTCTATCATTTGAAGGGCGAATTCCGCTCGCTGCGCGACATCGCCCATCCCAACCTGGTCGAGCTTCACGATCTGGTGGTCGGCGACGAGCAAGCCTTCTTCACCATGGAGCTGGTCGACGGCGTCACGTTCCTGGAACACGTCGCGCTCGGCGATCAAAACGGCGGCGCCGACGATCGCCAGGCCCAGCTGCGTCGGCTGGAGATCGCTGTGGCGCAGTTGAACCGCGGCATCAGCACGCTGCACGCGGCGGGGAAACTGCACCGGGACATCAAGCCACCGAACATTCTGGTCACCCGCGCTGGCCGCGTGGTCCTGCTGGATTTTGGTCTGGCGACCTCGTGGACCGAACGCGATCGCGCCGCCGAAAACAGCGAGCTGGCGGGATCGCTGCCGTACATGCCACCCGAACAGATCTGGGGCAAACCACTGCGGCCGTCCGCCGACTGGTACAGCGTCGGCGTCCTCATCTACGAATCCCTGACCGGATGCCTGCCGTTCCCCGACGCGCCGAACGAGATGCTGGCGCGTAAAGAACGCGGCGACGCGCCACCGCCCGGACGCCTGGCCCCCGACGTGCCGGCCAGCCTGGACGCGCTGGTGATGGCCTTGCTTGATCCCGATCCGACGCGCCGGCCGGGCGGCGACCAAATCGAACGGGCGTTCGCCGCCGCGGGCCTGGGCGGTGGCGGCGTGCCGCTGGGCATCGATCCGGCGGCCATGCAATCGACCGGCGAAGTGTTCGTGGGCCGCACGCGCGAGCTTGGTCAACTGGGCGACGCCTTCGCCACGCTGGAGATGGGACGGCCGACGTTGGTGCGCATCAGCGGCGTGTCCGGCATTGGCAAGACCGAGCTTGGCAATCATTTCACCGAACGCCTGCGCGAACGCGCCGACGCATTCATCTTCAACACCCGCTGCCACCCGCAGGAATCGGTGTCATTCAACGCCTTCGACGGCATCATCGATCAGCTAAGCCAGCACCTGACGCAGCTGCCACCAGCGCGCGCGGCAGCGCTGGAGCCGCCGTCGTCGGCGGCGCTGGTGCGCCTGTTCCCGGTGCTGGGGCGCGTCTCCGCCTGGAAAAAAGCCGACGCCGAGATTGACACCATGGAACCGCGCCTGGTGCGCAACCGCGCGCTTTCCGCGCTGCGCTGGTTGCTGGACGCGCTGGGCGCGGAGAAGCCCGTTCTGCTGTGGATCGACGACCAACAATGGAGCGATCCCGACAGCCTGGTGTTGTTGGATGAGATCCTGCAGCCGCGCACACGCGGCCGCCTGATGCTGCTTCTGACTTGCCGAACCGACACGGGTGTCGCGCCGGTAGCGGCCTCGGCCGACGACGCCACCGGCGGGCCGGCCACCCATCGTCTGCTGGAAATCGCCTGTGAACCGCTGGACGAAGCGGAGGCGCGCCTTTTGGCGGTGCGCTTGTTGAAACGCGCGGGCGACGGCGCACACCCCGATCATCTACAGACCATCGTCGGTGAATCGGGTGGCTCGCCGTTCTTCATCGGGCAGCTCGCCTATCACCCGATCGTCGCCTCAACTTTCGCCGCCGCCGGCAACGCCGGACCCGCTCTATTCACCGAAGTCATCCGCAACCGGGTCGCCCGCCTGTCCGACGTCGAACGGCGCATCGTGGAGATCGTGGCGATGGCTGGCGGCCCCATCGATCGCACCGTCGCGCTGCGCGCCGCCGGCGTGGGCGAGGCCGGACGCACGGACGTGGTCCGCCTGGCGCGCCACAATCTGATCAAGACCGCCGACCGCAACGGCGGCCCAGCCGTCGAGAGTTATCACGACCGTATTCGCGAGGCGATCGCCGCTTCGGTCGACGCGCCCACGCGCACGCAGCGCCACCTGGCCATCGCGCAGGCGCTGGAGGTGGCCGCCACCGGCGATTCAGAAGCGCTGTATCGACACTGGCTGGCGGCCGGCGATCACCCGCGCGCGGCGGTTCACGCGCTGGATGCGGGGCGCAAGGCTTCGGCCGCCTTCGCCTTCGGTCAAGCCGCCGAGCTGTTCGATCGCGCCGCCGGGCTGCAAGCCAACGACGCCGCTGCCGTGGCTGTGGCGCGCGCGCTGCAAGCCGACGCACTGGTGAACGCCGGCCGCTGCGCCGAGGCGGCGCCGCTCTATCTCGCCTCCGCCGACGCCGGCGCGGGTGCCCATTCCGCTGACGCCGCCGCCGAGCTACGCCGCCGCGCCGCCGAAAGCTTCCTCATCAGCGGCCACATCGACCAGGGCGTGGCGGTGCTGGCCAAGAGCCTGCCCAGCGTGGGCGTGAATTTTCCGGCCACCCCGCGCGCCGCTCTGCTGTCCGTGCTGCGCGGGCTTGCGTGGCTGCGCTTTGGCAAGCTGGATTTTCGCCCCCGCCCCGCCGGCGAGGTGACGGCGATCGAACGCCTTCGCGTCGACATGTGCCTGTCGGCGTCGAAAGGATTGATGCTGGTCGATTCGCTGCGCGGAGCGGCCTTCGCCTTCGACAGCCTCCGGCATGCCCTGGCGGTGGGCGAACCATTGCGCGTGGGCGAAGCGCTGGTTCTGGTGGGCGGCGGCTTGCTGGCGCCGGCCGGCGGCTGGATGGCCAGCCTGGGTAACCGCATGCTGGGCCGCGCGGCGGAGATCGCCACGCAATGGCAGAGCCCGCGCCTGTCCGGCATGACCCAAACCATGTCCGGCCAGACGATGATCTTCGCCGGTCAGTGGCGGGACGCCCTGCGCACGTGCGACGCCGGCATCGACGAGCTGACCGCGCGCTGCCGGGGTGTGGCCTGGGAGACCAATGCCGGCTACATGGGCGCGATCCGCGCCGTCGAAGAGCTGGGACACTTGAACGACTACCGCCGGCGCTGCCAGCAGCTCTTGGACGACGCCGACGCGCGCGGCGACGTGTATGCGCGGCTGACCGCCATCCTGTACGAAGCACTGGCGCACCTGGCGGCCGGCCGGCCGTCGCTGGTACGGCAGCAAGTTCGCACCAGCATGCGCGTGTGGACCCAGTCGGCGTTCAGCGTGCAGCACCTTTACGCCATTCGGCTGGAAGCGATGAGCGACGTCTACGAAGAGCGCCCCGCGGAGGCGTGGGCGCGCCTTGAACACGCGTGGCCCGCGCTCAAGCGCTCGGGCTTGCTGCGCGTCCCCATCATGCGCATCGACGCCTTGGCCTTGCGAGCGCGGGTGGCCTTGGCATTGGCATCCGCCGATCCGATCGCCGCCGATCGCTGGCTGGCCGCATCGACGCGCGATCGTCGCGCACTGGCCAAAGAGCGGCGGCCGGACACGCCCGCTCACGCCTGTCTTTTACAAGCGGGGCAAGAGATCGGCCGCGTCGGCCGCACCAAAACCCTGCGCAGCCTGGGCGACGCCATCGCCATCTACAACCAGGGCGGCATGGCGCTGTGGAGCCACTATGCGTGCCACCGCAAAGGCCAGGTCATCGGCGACACTGAGGGCCGTGTGCTGTGCGACGACGCCGCCACCGCGATGCGCGCCGAAGGGATCGCCGATCCGCTGCGCTGGCTTGCCGTGGTCGCGCCCGGCCGCTGGCCGGCGCTCTCCTGATCGCGGCGCCCGCCCCGGCCTCACGCCACGGCAGCGAAGCGACGCGTGACCCACAGATAGACTTTTGCTTCGATCGGCCGCGGCGGTTCCAGCACGATCTTCACGTGGCTGATGAGACGCACCGCTTGACTGGGCCAGCGCCCGGCCACCGCCACCGGCGCGCCCGTCCCCGGCCAACGCTCCAGCGCTTCCGCCTGCTCACGCGCGCACAGCCCGAAGGTCTGCAAGCGATCGCCGATGGTCCCCCATTCGTCGCCGGTCTTTTTGGACAATGCCGGCGACAGCTCGACGCCGATGCGCCGACCGACGGACGCGCTGACATCGATCTGCAACGAGACCTGCGCGCTGGCAGGAAAAAGCGCGTGCAACACGCCGGGCAGTTGCGCCGCTTCGTCAGCCCAGCCAAGGGCGTCCAGATAACCGGACAGCCGCGCCCGCGGCACCGAAATGAAAAGCCGCACCGCCATCTGCTGGCGCGGCAGCATCACCGCCACGTCAATCACCCGCCCGCCGAGCGGCAGCGCGCGGAACACCGCGCTCAGCTGTACGCGGGTGGCCGCGTCCACCGGCTGACCTAGCAGCGTGTGGGCCAGCTCGTCGACCACCGGTGCGGCCTGCGCCCATTGTTGCGCGCCGTCGCCGATGGCAGCGTCGACGCGGGCGAAGATCGACGGCGGCCGCGCGGCGGTGAAAGGCGCATCGAACTCGAGAAACACCATTTCGATAGGCGTGTGCAACGACGACGACGGATCGGCCCAGCGCGCGGCGAAGGCGCCCACCCGCTGCCAGGCCCGGGTGTCGGCGGGCGAGGCGTCCGCAATCATGGCGGGCGCCCGCCCCCAGATCTCGCGCCCACCGCCCCGCGCCGCCACGCTGGTGTAAAAATCGACCGCGGCGAGGTGTGGTTGCAGGCGCAGCTCGAACCCGAAGCCGTGCATGGCCTCGGGCAGCCGGCGGGCCAGCGCCGCCACGCCCGTCCGCGCGTCAGCCGGGATGAGAGCGAGAGCTGCCGGATCCTGCAGCACCTCATCCACCGTGCTGAAAAGCGGACAGATCATGTCGCGCTGGCCAATCGCCGCTTTCTTCATTGCGCGTTCGCCGTTACTGCACCTTGAAGAACGGGCCGTTCTTCCACGACCGCAGTGGCGGCACGTCCTCGCCGTTGATCACCTCGATCCGGTATTCACCAGCCGTGGCGCCCGACAGATCGAATGTCGCGCGCATCTCCGCCTCGCGGAAGGTGCCGCTGACGCCGGCGACCGCCCCCGCGACCGTCGCCCCACTGTCGGCAGACCGCGGGATCAACCGCACCGCCGCCGTCGGCAACAAGCCTTCGCCACGAATGGTCAGCGCCACCAGCGCGCCCGGCGCCGCCGCCCGCGGCTCAAAGCTGCGCACCTGAGGATCGGGAACCGGCCAGTCCGGCAACACCGGCGCGCCGCCCTGCAAAGGCGCGTTGGCGGTGAACTCCTCGCGGATGAACTCGCCGATCCGGGGCGCGCTCATCGAATAGAAGATCGACCGCTGATGATCGCTCAGTCCATAGCTGTTCATCACGCTCTCGGGATTCTCGACAAAGGCGCCTTGCTTGCCTGCGTCGCGCATGAGATCCGCCACCATGTACAGCAACAACCCATTCTCATTCGCCATCTAACGCCTCCCTGTCTGTGGTTTTGCGGCGGACGGGTACCGTCGGGGCAGAGGAAGGCCGCCGCACGCAGCCTCGACCCGGGCTTTGGACTTTTTTATCGTCGCGGGCGCAAATCGACCGTCGGCTCCCGGTGCAACCAATCGGGTGGTCGATAGTTCGCGGGGGGCGCGGTCAACGCTTCGGCGATGGCCGCCGCATCGATGACGCCCCAGCCACTGTCGTGATCAAATCCTTGCGAACCGATGTGGCGCGCTTGCTTCTTGATGATCGCGCGCAGCGCCGCCGGCGACGTTTCGGGACGGCGCGGATCATAGGGAAAACCAGAGCGCACGGCGGCGATCACCCCGGCGGCCAGCGCGCAGGCCGCCGACGTGCCGTCGTCGGGAACGCTGCCGCCCATGATCGCCGAGCCGGCAAAGCGCGCGAAGGCCGCCACGTCCGGTTTCTCCGAAAAAAAAACCCCCGGGCCGGGCCGCGAGATGGGCAACCGTTGCGATTCGACGTCGACCGCTCCCACGGTCAGTACCGACGGGTGTGAGTTGGCACCGCTGATCGGGCGAGGCGCGTTCTCACGTTCGTCGGATGAGGTGTTTCCGGCCGAAAAAACGATGTCCGCGCCCAGCAGGGCCAGCTGGCCAACCAACTTGTTCAACGCGTGGTCGGGGTTCGAGCCATAGTTCGATGAGCTGTCGGGCGGATGATCGTGCGCGATGTCCACTTCCCAGCTGCACGACACCACCAGCGAGCGCAGACGTCCTTGCTTGGCGTTGGTCACCATCAGCTCGCACAGGTGCCCGAAGGCACGAATCGCGTCGCTGAGCATGACGTCCAGCGGCCCAGCGTCGTCGTTGGGATGCGGCTGATAGGGACGAAAGGCCGCCACGTCGAGGACGGTGCATACCGGCGCCGCCACCGCCACATCGAATGCGCACATCGTGCCGTGCCCGACGGGAAAGGTATACGGGCGCGTCTTTTCGCCCGCCGACCAGCTGATCGCTTCGTCAAATTGAATGCGAGCGGCGCCGCGCTCGAGGAACGGGCGATTGATTCCCGCGTCGATAACGGCGACGAAAACGCCCGCGCCGTTGAAGCCGTTCGCCGCCAGCACGTCGGTGCCCAGCAGATGACGAACCGTGTCCAGCTGTCCGGTGGCAGCGGTCCGTCGCTCCAGCGACGAAAATGAAATCGGAAGGTCGGCCGAAACAGCCGCCACTGCGCCATCGCGGTTCGCCGCTTCTGCCAACCCTTTGCGCGCCGCCGGTTCGGTCCAGGCGCGGGCGATGAACGCGCTGGCCTCCATTGCCGGATCGATCGCCCAGCGCGGTTCCAGATCGACCGCCGCGTGGGGGCCCGGACGGCGATGCGGCGACCGCAGCGGGATCAGCGCGAACGAACCATCCCATTCCACGCCGTCCAGGCGGGGCAGCACGCCGACGTCGACGTCACGGCGTCCCTCCGCGGCCATCTCCGCGAGACGGCGCGAGTACCGCAACTCGACCAGCACCGGCTCGACAGTGCGAACCAAGGACAGCCGGTGTTCTCGACCTCGGCTGATCTCGTCGTGGTTCGCGTTCGTCACGTCCGTTCGTCAGTGCAACCGCCAAACCACTACCGCACCGCATCCGGCATTCCCCCATTTTTCGGCCGAATTTCGACGAAATCGGCCCACTGCCTGCCGCGATTGTGTCTGATTAGTCAGACAAAAACGCCAGATCGGCCTCCTTCAGTGTCCAAGAAACCATACATACCGAACATTGTGCTTGTACCATCCTGGAGGCTACTGCCCTGGCCCTCGCTGGACCCTAAGTTTGGCCGAGGCAAGCCGTCAGTGCGCCCGCTATTCGCCCGCCGTCTCCGCAAGGGCGCTCGGGCATTGCTCGCACGGCCGGCACCGCTTCAATGACGGAGGCCCGGTCTTCGCCGCGGCTGCTCAACCCCACTCCGATCCCCGCGCGGGGGTCTCGTCGGGGGGGCGTCCCGGCCCCTACGCTGCTAGATCGTCCAGCGTGCCTTCGTAGCCCTTGGCGCCGAAGCTGGTCAAGGTCATGCCCATGGCGTTGCCCAGGGTGGCCAGCAAGCGGTTGTGCGGAATCTTGCTGTACTTGACCATGCGACCGGTCTTGAAGTAACCGCCGCAGCTTCCGATCAACACGAACGGGATGTTGCCGATGTAATGATTGGCGCCGTTGTCCATGTCGGTGGCGGTCAGAACCACGCTGTGATCCAGAACCGTGCCGCCCGCTTCCATGGCGCCATCGAGCTGCTTGATCATCCCGGCGACCTGGGTGAACAGCCAGTTGTCGATCTTTGTCTTCTCGACCGAGGCGCTTTGGTCGTGCGCCACGGTGTGGTAATCGCGGGTTGATCCAGCCTGCGGGAACGAGTTGCCGTCACCCCCGCCGTCGCAGAACAGATCGAACGTGGCCACCCGGGTGACGTCGCAAATCAAGGCCACCGACGTCAGGTCGAACATCGATTTGATCAGCGTCGGGTTGTCCTTGATGCCCGTCGCGGGCTGGGCAGGCGGCATGCAGGTGGTCGGCATGGTCGTCGCCGTCTGCAGCTCCATCTCCAGCTCACGCACCGACGCCTGGTGCGCCTGAATCTTCGTGCGATCGTCGGTGCCCAAGCGCGCGCTGAACGAGGTGAGATCCTTGCTCAGATAGTCCAGCACGCTTTGCCGCCGCAGGCGCAACGTATCGACCTGCATGGTCGGCATCGCGGCGCTGCTGAACAGCGTGGTGAACAACCGATTGGGATCGGTCTCTGGCGCGTTCTTTTGCATGGCCGCCCGCCAGGTGCTGGGCTGGCCACCCGGACTGGACTTCACGCCCAGGTGCAACGCTGGAACGGTCAAGGTGACGCCTTTGGTCCGAAGGTCATCCGAGATAACCTGATCCAGCGACGGCCCCATCCCGTTGGTGCTCTCGGACTTGTTCTCGGCGGTGCCAGTCAGCAGCGTCGGATAGCTGAAGTGCCCGTCGTACTGCCGGTTGTAATCAAGCAGGATCTTCATGTCCAGACCCTGCGTGACGATCATCTTGGACTTCCATTGCTCAAGCGGCGACAACGTCCCCAGCAGCGGCGCCGTCGTCAGATCGGGCGACGTGGGAAAGAACGTGCTGCCAATGATGCCATTGGTCCACACGACGCTGACGAACCGCTTTGGGAAGCCGTCGGCCGTCGCGCCCTTCGCGCGCTCGGCATGAAGCAGCGGCACCATGGCCGCGCTGGCGCCCATTCGCTTGATAAATGCCCGGCGCGAGAATCGTTGATGGTTCATTGGTTCATCTCCCCAGCGGCCAGGCTTCGGTATCGGAAAGAACGCGATCCCGCCACACCCACCAGCAGGCTGCGAACGGCATCGCCGCCTTTGTTGAACTCGCCGACGGCACCGTCAATCGACGCCCGGTCGGCGTCGGTGTCCACGCGCTTGTATGCGAACCGCGCCACCTGGGTGGCGAAGCAGTTGCGAACGTCGTTGCTGTTGGCCAGCAGCTGCGTCAGCCCGATCGCGTCGTTGAACGTCTTCTTGCCGCCATCCAATTGAATCGATCCGCTTGAATCGACCGGCAGGTTGTTGTCCGTCGTTCGATAGCCGCCGATGCCGTCGTAGTGCTCGAAGGCAAAGCCGATCGGATCCATGTTGCTGTGGCAGGCAATCGCGCACGCGTTGCTGTCGTGATCCTTGTAGCGATCGCGCGTGGTGCCGCCGGCCGATGCTGGCTTGGCCGGCGGAACGTTCGCCGGCGGCGGCGGCAGAACGCCGCACAAGAAGCGCTCGTAGACCTTGTGGCCACGCTTGACGGGATCTGAGCCGTTGGTGGCGCCGGTCAAGCTGAGAAAGCCGAGCTGGGTCAGGATACCCGCCCGCTGCGTTGAATCCAGCGACGTGCGCGCGGCGGTGGTGCCGCTGACGCCGCTGACGCCGTAGACCCCCGCCGACGACGCCTCGAGATAAGAGTAGTTCGCCGTCAGCAAGGACTTGAGGAGACCGTCGCCGTCGAAGACAACGTTGCTGACGAAGGCGTTAGCCTCGTCATTCATGGCGGTCTTGAGAGCGTCGTTGAATTGCGGATAGACCATCATGTCCTTCGGTCGATCCGAGACCTGGTCGAGGCTCATCCACTCCTGCACGAACTCCTGGACGGTGGCGCGCGCCTTGTTGTCGGCCAGCATCCGCGTGGCCTGCGCTTCCAGATCGGCTTGCGCGCTGAGCTTGCCCATGGCGGCAGCGTCAAATAGCGCCTGGTCCGGCATAGAGCCCCAGATGAAGTACGACAGTCGAGAGGCGTTTTCGTACGAGCCCAGCTTGACCACGCTTCCTTCCATCGTCGGTTTGTTCGGCCCCAGCTCCCAGTGGTAGAGGAACTCCGGCGCCTGCAGCATTGCCTCCAGCAGCAGGCTGACCCCACTGGTCACCGTCAGCGACAGCGTGGTGCGGCCGGTCTGGTAAAGCGCCATCAGCGCATCGGCCTCCGCGGCGGCGACCGGGCGACGGTAGATCTTCAGGCCGAAGTTCTGCACGAAGCTGCGGATGCAGGTCTGTTCGTTGGCGGCCGAGGTGTCGCAGGGAACCATCGTGGCGAAGTTGTTCTTCACGGCGTTGGCGGCGACCGCTTCGGCGGCGTCGCGCAGCGTGGTCGCATCCTGCGAGGTCACGATCCCGAACCGACGATAAAGGAAGTCACCGTCGTGATCATCGGGAAGCGCGTTGGCCGGATTGGTGTTGTCGTTGAAGAGATCGGAAACCGTGTTGTTGTACTCGCGGCGCGTAAGGCGCGTCAGCGGCATGGGCCCGGCCGCGTTGGGGTCCGCCGGCGTGCTGGTCGAGGGATTGCCGCCCGTGGTTGAACCCGGACCGGTGGTACTCCCCGGCCCGCCCGGGTTATTCGAAGAACCCGGCCCGCCGTTGGGACCGCCCGGTTCTGAACCGCCGGGTGTTCCGATCGAGCCCTGACAGCCGCCGACGGCAATCGACACCGCGGCCAGGGACACGAGAGACAGTTTCTTCATGGTGGTCTTGGCCTTTCGCAGCCGGGAAATCGCAACCCAGTTCTGGCCTCCCAACCGGTCCACCCACATCATGCCCCGACTTAGACTAGTGGAGGTGCACGGAAGGAAGCGATCAAGAAAGTCGCACATGAGTTATCTGAGTAAAACTGTTCGTGAATCTCTCTGCAAAGGCGGTTGTCTTCAAATCTTGGTACCCCATCGACTTTCGTCCTCAAACGCCGCGCCGCGCCGGTGGCGCCCACTTCCGACCTGAAGGCCTTTGACCAGGCACCGCAATGGGCAATGGAGCGGGAAGGAGCAAACCTTCAAGCAAGAACGGACATTTCTTTGCTAGTCTTTCGGCCGCGGCGCAATCGACTCTGCGCAACGTTCATGCGATAGGTCTTGCCGGGGTCAGTTCGAGACGTGACAAGCGTTCGACGGATTCGAAACGTGGCAGGTCCGCGAGCGGTCCGCATTTTTCGACTGGTCTCGTGGCTACTGCTGTTGCTGGCGTGGCCGGCGCGCGCAGAAGCGGCTCGTGCGTTGCGGGTGATCGCGGGAGGCAGTTGTCCGGCTGGGCCAGACGTGGCCGACGAGCTACGCCGCCTGCTGCCCGCGTTCGATGTGTCGACGGCCAGCGTCGGGGCCGCCACCGATCAGGACGCGGTGCTGACCGAGGAAGCCAAAGGGGTCACTGCGGCCATCGGCGGTCAGGTTCGCTACTTTGAAGATCCCGGCGCGCGCTGCGCGGAACGAGGACGAATGGTGGCGGTGTTCATTGCTGTGGTGCTGGATCCGCCACGTTTTGCGCTGCCGCCGCCTCCGCCCGCACCGCCGCCATCCGAGCCGCCCGTCCTTGCGGTGGCGCCGGCCGCGCCCGTCGCACGCTCGGATCGCCACCTCGATATCGAGTTCGGCCCGACATCGCAAGCAGCGACGGCCGACGGCTTAGAGAATGTTCCGTTGACAGCAGGCGCGACTCTCCGCCTCCTGTGGGGCCGCACGCTGCGCTTGTCGGTGGGTGTCAGCGGACAGTCAGCGGCCACCTTACTTTTTGGTCGTGCCAATGTGCGCGGTCAATGGATTCCCGTCGACGCCGGCCTGCGGTGGACGCGCGCCAACGCCCGCTGGGACGGCGGCGGCGAGCTGTCACTGGCGGTGGCGCCTGTTCACTTGATCGGCCAGGGCCAGAACCTCAGCCCGGCGGAAGGTGGCTGGCGGGTCGACCTGGGCGCACGGCTGGCCGCGTCGGTGCGATACTGGATGACCTCGCGTTTCGGCATTTTCCTGGCCCCGGATGCCCTGATCTTTCCCCGGCCCTATAATCTGTCGGTCGGGTCTTTAGGGATTGTCGGTGAAACGCCGAAGCTGTGGCTGGGATTACAGCTAGGCCTCGCTGTCAGGCTGCGTTGACAGCCTTCCTCGTCGCTGAAGGTTTTGCATGACTCCGCCCGTTAACAAGGTGATTTTGACGGTGGAGAAAATGGCAGCCGTGGGTGAGCCCCCCGCGGCCGAAGTGACGAGGCTGCTGACGTTCGAAGAGATCTATTCGCAGTGGTTTCACGACGTGTCGCGGTGGGTGCGGGCCCTGGGGGGGATGAATGCGGATCTCGATGACCTTACGCAGGAGGTCTTTCTTGTTGTTCGAAGGAAGCTCTCGCGCTTTGACGGTCGAAACCTGGCGGGGTGGCTTTACAGCATCGCCAAGCACCAGGTGCGAGATTACCGGCGGCGCGCCTGGGTGCGCCGGTTCGTCAAAGGACCGGAGCGTGAGCCGGAGATCAACAATGATTCGCCGATCTTTTTGGTCCAGCCGACGCCCGATCCCGGCGAGGCCCTGCAGCGAAAAGAAGTCGAGCGTTTCCTCACCCAGACGCTGGCCAAGATGAGCGAAATGCAGCGCACAGCGTTCGTTCTCTTCGAGATCGAAGGGTACAGCGGCGAAGAGATTGCCGAGCTGGAACAGATTCCGGTGAACACCGTGTGGACGCGGCTGCATCATGCCCGCAAACGATTTTTCGAACTGGTGGATGAGGCTAGGGTGGAAGGGAGATTGCCGTGAAGAGGTTACGAGACGAGCTTAACGCGACGGATCCGCGGTTGCGGATGGCAGCAGAGGTGATGCGACGGATAAATCCGTTGCCGCCAGACATGCAGCGCCAGCGACGGGTTCGCTTGATGCTGGGTTCGCCGCACCGGCGCCGGCAAGCGTTCCTCATCGCCCGACCGGCGATGGCGCTGGGAATTTTGCTGGCCAGTGTGGCCGGCGCCAGCGCCATGGTGGGCGGCGGCTGGCAGTACGCCCGCGCGCACATCACCTGGTTCGCGCTGCAGTCGCCGAACAGCGCGCGCGCGCGAACGACCGCGCACGCGACAACGGCCCGTGCCACCGACAGGAACGAATCGCCGACGCCTCCGATGACGGTGGCCGCCGCAGATCCGACGCCCGCTCCGGTCAACGCCGCTGCCCTGCCTGTCGCCGTCCCGACACCGGCCGTCGTCGCTGTCGAAGAGCCGGCGCCGGTTGAGTCGCCCTTGGTGAGGGCGCCCAGCTTCGAACGACAGCGTCACACCCGCCGCGCCGAAGCCAAACGTCGGGTGGCTCGGGTAACTCGGGTGGCAATGACAAACAACCGTGAGAAGCCGGCCGCCGCGGACGCTGCGGCCGCACCCGCGCGCGAACCGTCGACCGCGGTTGCGCTGCCAGCCGGCCCGGGTGCCGAGTTGCTGATCGAAGCGATGGAGGCTCGTCGCGAGGGCAGCATGACCCGCGCGGCCCGCCTGCTGGCGGAATACCGCGACCGCTATCCGAACGGCGCGCTTCAAGAAGAGGCGCTGGCCTTGTCGCTGGAAGCAGCGGCCGTGCGCGGTGACAGCGACGCGGCCTATGACTTCGCGCAAGAATATCTGCGTCGGTTCCCGGGCGGCCGTTTCCGCGAGCGCGTCCGCCAGGTGCTGAAGACACTGCCGCGCTGATGTCTTGATGTCTTTCGGCCGCACTTGTGTTCTGGGCCTTTGTGCCTGGAGCCTTGCGGCTTGCGATCGCACTCTGGAGATCGGCAAGAGCGCCGCCATCGTGCCCGGCAATGACGCCGGCATCGACGTCATTGCTCCCGTCGACGTCGGCTTGCCGCCGCCGGTCGACAGCGGGCCGCCAGCGGACAGCGGCCACGATCAAGTGACGGCGGAAACGCCACCGCAAACGTTGCTGTGGAAAAGCGATCTCGAGACCGACGACTTCTCCGAATGGACCCAAGGCGGTCCGACCATGGGCGGCCACTACAAAAACAATGACATCACGGCGACGCTGTCGACCGAGCAGGCACATTCCGGAACGCACGCCATCAAGATCAGCTTCGACACCTCGGACGGCGCCGCCGATCACCAAGCCGAGTTCTACCGCCAGGTCGAATCAACCCCGGCGTACTACAGCGCATGGTTCTATATCGACGGACCCCACACGCCGGCGACTTACTGGTCGATCTTTTTCTTCTTCTACTCTCCGCCGGGGACCAATCCAACGCCGGGCCACGGACTGTGGGACGTCAACCTGAATACCAAGATGACGCCGGAGTTTTTCAACGAGACCAACATGGACACCATCCATTCGATGCCGGCGATGGCCTACCCCATCGGCACCTGGTTCCAGCTGGAGGCCTACTATTCTCACTTGCCGTCGAGCAATGGGCAGCTTCAGGTCTGGATGAACGGAATCCCGATCCTGAACATTCCCGATCTGGGCACCACTCCCAGCGACAACAACCTCTACTGGGCCATCGGCAGCGACAACGATTCGATGACGCCGTCGAAGTGCACGATGTACATCGACGATGCCAAGATCTCGACCACGCGGGTCGGACCCTAGTTACCCGCGCCAGCGCTTGACGACTTTCAAGCCTTGGGCGCAGTCTTTCGCTTACAGCATGAAAGCGACAGCAGCAGGTTTGTTGGGACGCTGCGGACGCGGGGGCTTCGGGACCGTGTGGGCGGCGATCGCGGCGATGACGGTAGCCACGCCGACCCTGGGCAGCCTTGGCTGCAGCAGCCAACTTCACGCGTCGACGGACGACGGCGGCACCGGTACGGGTGGCGCTGGCGCGACTGGCGGTGACGATGCGGCGGCGCCTTCCGACGCCAGCAATGGCGGCGACGGACCGCCGATGAACGGCACGCCCGGACACTGGGACACGCTGCCGGCCGTGCCTCGTCCGCGCTTTTACACCGGCGTGGGAGCGGCCGGCGGCAAGATCTACGTCGTCGGCGGAACCCTGGGTGGAACCGCCTTCGACACCGCCGCCGAACGCTTTTCCGTCGAGGTCTTCGATCCCCCCACCGGCGCCTGGAGCGCGCTGCCGAATCTCCCCAACGCGTTCATCATTCCCAACGTCACCGGCGTGGGCGATCAGCTCTTCATCCTGGGCAGCTTGGACACCAATCTCGTCTATACCTACGACGCCACCGCCAACGCCTGGGTGGCCAAGCACTCGCTGCCAATTACGGGTGGCCGGGGCGGCGCCGCGGTTGGCGTTTCGGGCACGACCATCTACCTCGCTGGCGGCGTGGTCCGCGGCCTGTCGGCGAATATGCTGGACACCGGCGTGCGCCAGTCGACCCTGCTGGCCTATGACACCACCTCCGACACCTGGCAGACCCTGCCCGAGCTTCCGCTGGCCGTCGGCTATGCCACCGGCGCGGTGGTGAACAACCAGCTTTGGGTGATGGGCGGCAGCACCGACTTCGCGCGCACCGATCAGGTGCTGTCCTTCGACCTCGCCAAGCAACAGTGGGCCGCCCAGGCGCCGCTGCCGGTCGGCCTCAGCAGCGCCACCGGCGCGGCGATCGGCCAGCACATCTTCTTGATCGGCGGCATCGCCACCGCCATTGGCCGCATCAACGGCGACACGCTGCAGATCGATCTGGCCACGTCGGCCTGGTCGACATTGGCGCCGCTGCCCACGCCGCGCTTCGCGATGGGTGCCGCCGTCGTGGGCGGCAAGATCTATGTCCCCACCGGCGAGGCCAGCACCGGCGACAACGTGTTCGGCCCGTCGGACGCCTTCGAAGTCTTCACCCCATAAGCGCGGCGGCGGCGCCGTGGTTACTTCGCGGCGCGGATGAACACGTTGTCGTCCACCGCCATGCTGTGGCAGTCGTTGCCACAGGTCGCGGTCGGCGATTTGTCGTCGCCGATCCCGTCGGCCACCGGCTGCAGGGTGGCCAGCCGACCGATGCGTTCGTACCAGTACCAGGTGTTTGCGGCGGTCCCGGGCGCCACCTTCACGGCGACGGCATAGCCATACGGTCCGTCGTTGGCGTCGAACAGCTCCTTGACCGATGCCGCGCCGACCGGATACGGCACGGTGTTACTGGCCAGCAGTAGATCGTTCGTGCAGATGCGGTGCCGCCCGTGCGTGCCGATCAGCGTGGGCATCGCTGGAGCGGCCCGCGGGCTGGAGATCTGTTTTTCGCAGGTCCACGCCTTGTACGTCCCGGCGGCCAGCCAGGGTTCAAGCTTGGCCTGTCCCAGCGGCGGCACCTGATCGGACGGCGGCGGTGGCCCCGTTGGGCTGTCCACGCCGCCGCTGTCGACGGCCCCCGGAGGCGGCGACTTCGCGCCCGCGCTGCAAGCAGCGGCGACGACCGCGCAGGCGATCACGGCGGCGCTACGGAACCAATTTGTACCCGGTGCCATAGATGGTGACGATGTGGCGCGGTTTGGCGGCGTTCTCCTCGATCTTGCGGCGCAGCTTGACCACAAAGTTATCCACGCTGCGGGTGGAGGCGTTGCCCGAGACGCCCCAGATCTTGTCCAGGATCTCCTCGCGCGTGACCGGCTCGCCGGCGCGTTCGTGCAGCAGGCGCACCAGCTCGACCTCGTAGAACGACAGCGGGACGGTCTTGCCCTTGCGCAAAAGCTCGTGCTTGCGCGGGAAGATCACCGCGCCGCCGATCTCGATCTGATCGTCGACGGTGGCGGCGCGATAGAGGCGCCGAAAGATGGCGTTGATGCGCGCCACCAGCTCGCCGATGGAGAACGGCTTGGTGACGTAATCGTCGGCCCCGACGTCCAGCCCCCGGATCTTGTCCGTCTCCTGCGAGCGCGCGGTCAGCATGATGATGGGCAGCACCCGGTTGACGCTGCGGATCTCCTCGCACACCGAAAAGCCGTTGATGTCGGGCAACATCAGATCCAGCAGCACCAGGTCGGGCGCCCGCTCGCGCGCCAGTCGGACGCCGTCACGGCCAAGGCCGCTGGTGATGATCTCGAAGCCTTCGAACTCCAGCGCGTCGCGCAGGCCGCGCACCAGATCCGGCTCGTCTTCCACGATCAGAATGCGGCGGCGTCCCGCCGCGCCCGTGCTGGCTGTCATCGCCTCTCGTCAGCTCCCTTGAATTTCCTTGGCGTCCACCGGCTCGACGGCCGTCTTGTCATATTCGCCGGCGTTCGTCGACGGCGGCGATGCGCCAGGGTCTGCCGCGGCCGCCGCGCGGTTCAGCAGCGGTGACGGCGTGGCCAGAGGGGCCGCCGGCACGAACACCGTGAAGGTGGCGCCTTGTCCGGCGCTGCTGGTCACCGTCACGCGTCCACCGTGCGCCTCGGCGATGTGCTGCACCAGCGAAAGGCCGATGCCGCTGCCGCGCACGTTGCCGACGCGCGCGTTGCTCGCCCGATAGAAGCGCTCGAAGATTCGCTCCTGCTCCTCCTTGGCGATGCCGGGGCCGCGATCTTGCACCGCCAGGGCCACGCCGCCCGGCGCGCGTCCGAGGCGCACAAAAACCTCGCGGCCGTCGCTGGCGTACTTGACGGCGTTGTCCACCAGGTTCAGCAGCACCAGCGTCATGGCGTCGTCGTCCATGCGCACCAGCGGCAGCTCGGGATCGATCTCGGTGCGCAGGGCGATCTTCTCTTTTTCCAGGCGATAGCGGCAGACGTCCAAGGCCCGCTCGACCACCTCGTCCATCCGGCCCTCGTGAAAGCTGTAGCTGGCCTTTCCCCGTTCCAGCCGGGCAAAGTCCAGCACGTTGTCGATGAGGTGAGACAGACGCTCTGATTCGCGGGTGATGATGCCGGCGTACTCGCGCGCCATGCCCGGTCCCTTGTGTTTGCCGGTGGCCAAAAGCTCGCCGAACATGCGAATCAGCGACAGCGGCGTCTTCAGCTCGTGCGACACGTTGGCGATGAAATCGCTTTTCAGCTGCGACGCCCGCCGCTCGGCGCGCACCGACAGCCACACCACGCCCAGACCCACGGCGATGATCACCGTCGACACCGGAATCAGGAGCACGCCCAAGAGGCGCTCGGTCTCGGCCTGAGCGCGCAGCTCGTCGACGTTGCGCGGAGCGATCTGCACCCGCCAGGCGTACAGGGTCTTGCCGAAGGACGCGTCGTACAAGAACCGCGTGTCCTGGGCGGGCAGCGGCTGGCCCACCACTGATCGCGCCACCTCGTCCAGCACGGCGATGCGTCGCTTGCCCGACAGCGCCTCGACCTCTTCCGGCAGCCATTCCTTGATGACCAGCGGCAGGTTGATCCGCGCCGCCACGTAATAGTCGCCGCCCGCCTCGGTCTTCTTGCTGGCATAGGCGATCAGCACCGACTTGCCTTCGAACAGCTGGTGCAGGTGGCGAAAGTTACCGGGCTGGGTCGGCGTCCACGGTTTCAGCGACTTCCACTCCAGGCCCTTGACGTAATTTTGCCAGCGGTCGAGCTCGGCTTTGCGGTGGCGCGGATCGGGCGCCGGCGACAGCGCGCGGATGCGCAGGTTGCCGTCAAGAATGACGAAGGATTCGACCGCCACCGGCGGATCGGCCGGCGCCGGAACATCGGCCTGGCTGTCCGTCCATTCGATGCCCTGGAACAGATCGAAATCGACCTGGTCGATGCGATCCTGGATGCGGCCGATCAGCAGCTGCGCCAGCTCTTGGTTGCCCTCCATCAGCGACGCCTTGCTGCGCACCGAGGCCGCCACCGCGTAGCGATAGCCGTAATAAGCCAGGGCGACGGCTGCGACGATGATGGCCGGAAAAACCAGCGCCAGAATCAAGGACACGCGGGAGTCTCGTCGCAGCACGCGTCTTTAGCATTGCACAACCGCCGACAGCCGGACCAGGAAACCACTAGACTGCCGCCATGATTCCCCGAAGGCTTCCTCGCACGATGCGCCAGCGCTCGAAGTTCGGGCGTCTTCTCGAACGATGGTCGTACCAAGTGACGCTTTGGACCGGCAGCTCGACGGCGTTTGCCCTGGCGGTGCTGGTGATCGTGGGCTGGCTGGTGACCGGGCCGATCTTTCGTTTCTCCGACACCTGGCAGCTGGTCATCAATACAGGCACCACCATCGTGACGTTCCTGATGGTGTTCCTGATCCAGCGCTCGCAGAACAAGGATTCGCTGGCCATCCAGCTCAAGCTCAACGAGCTGGTGGCCGCCATGCAAGGGGCCAGCAATCACCTCATCGACGTCGAAGATCTGACCGAACAGGAGCTGCGCGCTTTGCACCGTCACTATCGCAAGCTGGCGCAGATAGCCCGCCAGTCGGGCGACGTGCTGGCTTCGCACTCGATCGAGGAAGCAGCCCAGCGGGCACGACGAAAGCACCAGGCGCCCCCCGGTCTTTAAAGTCGAGGCGCGCGCCGCGCCCGGTCTCACCAGCTGGCTGACCGGACGAAATCGGCCGGTTTGGCGCTTTTCAAGGCAGCCGGCCGATCTGCCGATTGCCGGCCACAGTCGTGTGTCCGTCCGCCCTAACCCACACCAGCCCGCCCGCGGGTGACGATCGCGTGCTCGAGCGCGGGGCGGCCATCGGGCGCTTCTTCGTCCTGGGCTTGCTGGGCAAAGGCGGCATGGGCGAGGTCTACGCCGCCCACGATCCGGAGCTGGATCGCAAGGTGGCGATCAAACTTCTGCGCGCCGGCGCGGCCAGCGAATCGCCCGAGGGCCGCCTGCGCCTGATGCGCGAAGCGCAGGCCATCGCCCGGGTCTCGCACCCGAGCGTGGTGGTGGTTTACGACGTCGGCATGTTCGGCGAGCGCGTGTTCATCGCCATGGAGTTGGTCGAAGGGCACACGCTGCGCTTCTGGGCACACGCCCAGCATCGGCCGTGGCCCGCGGTGGTTGACGTGTTCGCTGCCGCCGGTCGGGGACTGGCCGCCGCCCACGAACGCGATCTGGTCCACCGTGATTTCAAGCCCGACAACGTGATGATCACCGCCGACGGCAAGGTGCGGGTCATGGACTTTGGTCTGGTGCAGATGCGCGGCGATCGCACCGGCGCGACACCCCTGCCGACGGCGGCGGCCGAGGCGCGCCGCACGCCCAGCGGCTTTCCGGCCGCGCGCCCCAGCCTCGAGATGACCGAAGAGGATTTGCTGGTCACCCGGCCGTCCATCCTCGCCACGACGACCCCGTCTTCGCAGCCAGGCGGCGCCATTGGCCTCGAGCTGACCCGCGATGGAACGAGCATGGGAACGCCCGCATACATGTCGCCCGAGCAGTTTCGTAACCAGCCCACCGACGCGCGCACTGATCAGTTCAGCTTCTGCGTGTCCCTCTACGAGACCATCTACAGCGAAAGGCCCTTCGCCGGAACCAACGAGGCCGCGCTGGCCGACGCCGTGATCAACGAACACGTGCGTTCGGCGCCGCCCGGCAGCGATGTCCCCGACTGGGTTCGCGCGGCGTTGCTGCGCGGACTGCGCGCCGATCCCGACCAGCGCTGGCCGTCGATGAACGCCCTGCTGGACACGCTGGACAAGCACCCCGCCATCGAGAGCCGCCGCCGTTTTCTGGCCGCCGCCACCGACAAGTTGGCCGGCGTCTGGCACCTGCCGGGTGGCGCTGCCCTGGACACGCTGGCCCGCCGCGAGATGCGGCGGGCGTTCCTGGCCAGCGGGCGATCCTATGCCGGCACGGCGTTCGACCACGCCTGCGCCATCCTGGATCGTTATGCTCAGCGCTGGGCGCAGCTTTACGTCGAATCGTGCGAGGCCACCCACGTGCGCGCCGAGCAATCAGCCGAGGTGCTGGATCTGCGCATGGCTTGTCTGCAGGAAGGACTGCAGGATCTGGCGGCGCTGGTGCGGATGTTTCGCCAGGCCACCGCCGCCGCCGTCGACAATGCCGTCAACGCCGCCAACGCCCTGGGCAACCTCGAGCGCTGCGAGAACATCGAGCTTCTGCGCGCCGTCGTCCGTCCGCCCACCGACGCCGCCACCCGCGAACGGGTCGAAAGCCTGCGCCAGCGACTGGCCGACGTGCGCGCCCGGGGCCGCGTTGGCCGCATCGCCGAAGCCCTGACTGCGATGGCGCCGCTTGCGACCGAGGCGCGCGCCATCGGGTATGGGCCCCTTCTGGCCGACGTGCTGCACGCCTGCGCGCGGTTGCACGAAGATCAAGGCGCCACCGAAGAGGCCGCGCGCTTCAGCGAGGAGGCGTTCGGCATCGCCGTCGCTTGCCGGCACGACGAGGCGGCGGCGGAGATTGCCACGCTGATGGTGGGTTACACCCAGTTGCGGCCCATCGCCGCCGATACCTGGACCGTGGTGGCCGAAGCACTGCTGCGCCGGATCGGCGGACACGATCAATTGTGGGGCTGGTTCTACAACAACCGCGGCATCGTTCGCAGCCTTCAGGGGCGACCGGAAGAAAGCCTCGAGGACCAGTACCTGGCCCTGCGCGCCAAGGAGAAGGTTCTGCAGCCCGATCACCCGGACATCGCCGTCACCGTGTGCAACATCGCCATCCGTCTGGACGATGCGGGGCGGCTGGACGAAGCGATCGAGCTCGGCCGGCGCGCGGTGGAGATCGGCGAGGCCGGCTTTGGTGGTGACCATCCACGCACGGCGCTTTTCCTGGCCAACTACAGCGAGCTTCTGGCGCACAGCGGGCGCGGCGCCGACAGCGCGCTGGCCGCCGCGCGTGCTCTGGACATCGTCGAACGGCAAGTTAATCCCGACAGCGTCCTGGTCTTCGTGGCCTTGACCTCGCTGGGCATCGCCCGGTTGATGGAAGGCAAGAACACCGAGGCGCTGGCGGCCCTCGAGCGCGCCGATCGGCTGGCTGATTCTGTCGCGCCATCGTCCGCGTACCGGGCGCAGGTGCGTTTCGCTTTGGGCCGCGCGCTGTGGGAAAGCGGCCGCGATCGCGCCAAGGCGCTGGCCCTGGCAGCGACGGCACGGCAGGACTACGAAGCCGCGGCGACCAGCGTGGTGGTCAGGCAGGAACTGGGTCAGATCGCGGCCTGGCTGGCCGAACGGGCGGCCGCGCCGATCGCCGCCCGACCGCCGCTGGTCGCTTCCAAACGTTGAACGTCAGGCGACCGCGGGCGCGGCTCTAGACCCGCGGGCGGCCTTTTCGCAGCAGCACCTCGACCCGGCCGGGCTTGAGCAGATCCGGCAGAGCGCCCACCCGCACGAATCCCTGCCGACGGTAGAACCGGCGCGCTGCCTGATTGTCGCGATCGAATGAAACATACAGCCAGCGGCGCGACGCAAGGGCGCGCGCCTCGATGTGGGCCATGAGCGCGCGCCCCACCCCGCGCCCGGCGGCCGACGAACGCACCGCCAAAAGCGCGATGAACGACCCCAGCAGAAAATTGCCCTGCACGACGACGATCCCTTGCACCGGGCCGCGCATCCTTGCCCGCGCCAGCCAGATCTCGTCGCTGTTCTGCGAGGCTACCCGCGCCAGCCAGCGGCCCAGCGCCGGCGCGCGATAGCCAAGGCCGCGCCAGGGATCCATCGCCGCGATCCAGCCGGCCTGCGCGCGGGCCACCGGGGCGCGGGCGCGGGCGACGAGCGGCGGGCGATCAGTCACCGGCCAAGCTGGTGCCATCCATCGACAGCGGCATCGGATCGTCGGGACCAAGCTCCGGCGCCACCGCCGGCGGCGGGGCCGCCAAAAGCTCGGACAGATGCACGAAGCGCAGGCCGCGCGCACGCAGCTCGCGCAAGATTCCCGGCAGCGCTTCGGCGGTGCGACGGGCGCGGCCGTTGATGTGGAAGATGACGATCGATCCGGGCTTGGTCTTGCGCAAGACGGTGCGGGTCATCTCCTCCGCCGTCACGGTGGCGCTGGGATCCCCGGACACCACGTCCCACAACACCGCCGGCAGCTTGCGATCCTGCAGCACGCCCAGCACGCGCGCGCTCCATTCGCCGAAGGGAGGGCGAAAGGCCACGCTCTTTTTTCCGTAACGCAACAGCGCCGCTTCCGTCTGATCGATCTCCTCGCCGATGCGGGCGGCGTTCAGGCGGCGCATGTGCGGGTGGTCGTACGAGTGATCGCCGAACTCGATCAGCGCCTCGGCGGCCAGCGCATCCATGGCCTCGGGATGCGTCTCCACCCAGCGGCCCGAAACGAAGATCGTGGCCGGCACGTTCTCGGCGCGCAGCAGATCGAAGATGGCCTGATCGAAGCCATTGTCCTGCGTGCGCGTGGCGCACGCGTCAAACGTGATCGCCACCGTCGGCTGATCGGTCGCCACGTGGGTGATGGGCGCGCGCAGGGCGTGGGCCGGCGGCAAGGGCCGAGCCGCCGGATCGATCGCCAATTGCGTGACGAAGGCGATCCCGAAAGAAATGGTTAGGGACATGCGAGCTAGCCCAAGTCCAGAAGCATGACGATCGCATCTTCCTGGTCCTCTGCATAGTAGTTCGGGCGCACGCCGATGGCGCGGAAGGCAAATCGCCGGTAAAGCCGCAGCGCCGCGCCGTTCGAACGGCGCACCTCCAGGGTCACGTACCGACACAGCTCGCGACGCGCAAAGTCGATCATGTGCGCCATCATCCGCGAAGCGTGGCCGGCGCGGCGGGCCTGCGGATGCGTGGCCAGGTTCAGCACGTGCACCTCGTCGGCCACCAGCCAGTAGTTGGCGAAGCCGACCACGTCGCCGCTCTGCACCTCGCGTACGATGTCGACGTGCGCCCAGTCGCGCGTCAGCTCCTCGAGGAAAACCTGGCGCGACCACGGAGAACGGAACGACACCCGTTCGATCTCCATCACCGCGTCGAGATCGGCCGCCTTCATCGGCTCGATCAGAAACGGCTGGGGGGCCTTGTTCAGCGCCATGACAACTCTAGAGCTCGGGCGGCGCCGACGTTATTCGGGGCCGTCCTCCGCCGCAACTTTGGCGGCGGGGACAGACGACGACGCCGCCGCGTGGGCGCGCGCCGCGGCCAGGATGGCCGCCCACAGACGCCCGACGTTTTCTCCCGAATCGGCCGACACCAGCAGCGGCGCCGCCCGCCCGGGCGCCGGCGCGCCGAACCACTCGCGGCAGCGGGTGCGCAAGGCCTGCTGCTCGCGGGCGTTCAGCTTGTCGACCTTGGTGAAGACCACCTGTGCCGGCACGCGCTCGGTGCCCAGCCAGTCGTAAAGCTGCCGCTCCTCGTCTTCGATCCCGCGGCGCGCGTCCATCAGGATCACGAACAGCGCCAGCGTCGGGCGCGCGCGGGTATAGCCTTCGATCAGCGGCTGCCACGACTGCCGCTCGGTGCGCGACACCTGCGCGTATCCATAGCCAGGCAAATCGGCCAGACGCAGCCGCTCAACCGCGGGCGCGGCCCCTCGGCCAAGGCGCAGATCAAAAAAGACGATCCCGCGCGTGCGGCCGGGCGTCTTCGAGGTGCGCGCCAGGCCCCGCCGCCCCGCCAGCCGGTTCAGCAGCGTCGACTTGCCGACGTTCGAGCGCCCGGCGATCGCCACCTCGGGCGGACCGGGCGGCGGCAGACCGCGCACGTCGCGCGCTTCGGCGATGAAGGCCGCCTCCAGCACGGTCGGGACCGCCTCTGCGCTCTCGGGGGGCACGGCTTTAGGGTAGCATCGTTGCGTGCGAAGGCCGTTAAAGCTGATCGGGCTGACCGGCGGAATCGGCTCCGGAAAGTCGACGGTGGCGGGCCTCATCGGCGCGCGCGGCGTGCCGGTGATCGACGCCGACGGCCTGGCGCGCGAGGTGGTGGCGCCCGGCCAACCGGCGTTGGCCGACATCGCCGCCGCCTGGCCCCAGATGATCGCCGCCGACGGCACACTGGACCGCAAGCGCCTGGGCGCGCTGGTGTTCGCCGATCCGGTGGCGCGCCACCAGCTGGAGGCGATCACCCACCCGCGCATCAAGGCCCTGGCCGCCGCGCGCATCGAGGCGCTGGCCCAGCAAGGACACAAGCTGGCGTTCTACGAAGCGTCGCTGCTGGTCGAAAGCGGGCAGTACCGCGACTACGACGGCCTGGTGGTGGTGCGCGCCTCCGTCGAGAACCAGCTTCGCCGCGCCAGGGCCCGTGACGGCTTCACGGAAGTGGAAGCCGGCGCCCGCATCGCCGCCCAGCTGCCGCTGGAAGAAAAGCTGCGTTTCGCCACCGCGGTGATCGACAACGACGGCGATCCGGACGCCACGCGCGCGCAGGTGAACGCGCTGGTGGATCAACTTCTCCGTTGACGGAACGGGCCGGCGCGCGCACAAAAGGGTTTGGCACTTTGCTGGAGGCGCGGAATGAGGATGAAACACTGGATCCTGTCCCTGGCCGTTTCCTTGGGCTTACTGACCGGCGCCGGGCGAACGCACGCGGCCCCCACCGACGCGATCGGGGTTAAGATTCGCTCCAGCGCCGACTGCCCATCGTCGACGGCGGTGACGGCGGCGCTGGTGGGACTGATGCCACCGCCGAACGCCGACGCGCTAGCGGCTGACATCGCCGACGTGCGCCTCGACGCTGGTGCGGCGGTGGTTCGCTTGCGGACCAGCGACGGCGCATTCGTGGCGGAAAAACGCCTGCCGACGGGTTTGTCGTGCAGCGAGCGCGCCGACGCGGTGGCGGTCATCCTGGCGGCCTGGGAGGTACGTTTGCAAAGTGGTGCCCGCACGTCGCTGCCGCTGCCGCCCGACGATTCGCCGGCGCCCGGCCCGCGCGCTGTCTCCGCCATCGCTCCGCCACCGTCCGCGGCGCCGCCGGTGCCTGCGACGGATCTGGCCACCGCCCCGCCGGCGGAGAATCCGGTTTCTTCGCCGCCTTGGCAGTTCAGTCTGGGCGCAGGAGCCTTCGGTTCGTTCGCAGGCAGCGACCTGCGCGGCGGCACGACCATCGAGGCGACCGCCGGCCGACCCGCGTCGCCGTACGCCATCGGGGTCAGCGGTTTTTGGGTCGGTGACCATCAAGCCGACTTGAGCAATGGCCAGGGCGCGTGGTGGCGGATGGGCGCCACCGTCGACGGGCGCCGCACCTTCCGGACCGACGCCACCGACCTGGAGGCGCGCCTGGCGATCGCGCTGGCCCGGCTGGAGGTGGAAGGAAAATCCTTTCCCAGCACAGGCACCGATGTCCTGGTCGATCCGGGTCTGATCGGCGGCCTGCGCCTGATATCGCAGAACAAGACGCTGCGCCCGTGGCTGGACTTGGGTCTGGCCTACTGGCCACGCACCCACGCGCTCGCGGTGTCGGGCACCGATCGCTCGATCGACCTTCCGCATTTCGAGCTGATGCTGGGCGTGGGCCTGTCGTTCGGCCGGCGAGGCTGAAACGTTTTGTGCCCACCGGACATGAGAAGCATGGGGATCCTTTGCGCGGCCGCGTTTTACAGTTTTCTGCCGACGCCGAACCGGACGGCGATCGCCTAGACATCGCGTCGCTGTACCGCCAGCACGCACGCACGGTGGCGCGCTGGGCAGGGCGATTGGGCGGCCATGGCATCGACGTCGAGGACGTGGTGCAGGAGGTTTTTTTGATCGCCAAGCAACGCCTGCGGCGATTCGACGGGCCCACCCAGGTGAACGCGTGGTTGTTCCGCGCCACTGAAAAAATCGTCCAGGCCGCGCGGCGCAAGCAGCGACGACGGCACTGGCTGTCGCGCTCGGCCGAGAACCCGCCACCAGGGATGAGCGCCCCCCACCCCGATCCCGGAGATGCCTTGCAATGCCAGCGCGACGCCGCCTGCGTTTACCGCGTGCTGGATCGCCTCAACGAAAAACAGCGGAGGGTGCTGATCTTGTTCGAGTGGGAAGGTCTGTCCACGCAGGAGATCGCCAGCCTGACCGGCGTGCAGCAAACCACCGTACGCGTCTGGCTGTTTCGCGCCCGGGCGCGTTTTCTGCGGGAACACGCCGCCCTAACCGGCAGCGGCGACACTTCCCGGGAGGAGACCTGACATGCGAACGCCCGAGCGCGATCCTCCCCGTTGGTCCGGTTCACCTGCTGGCATGGCTGGACCTGGCGACAACAGCGCGGCCGTCAGCGAGGCCTTCCGCCGCGAGGCGCCCGCGGACCTGAGCGACGCGGCGCTGGCGCGCATCGGGCGCGCGGTTTTCGCAGGGCGACAGCCGGTGCGCCGTCCGTGGTTCGTGTTGCGGGCGGCGGTCGTCACGACTGTGATGCTGGTTGGCACCGGCGGCGTGGTGACCGCGGCGCGCTTGATGTGGCGTCCGGGGCGCCCGCGCGAAACCCAAAATTTGATGGTGGCCGCGCACAACAGCGTCACCGTCAACGGCCATCACCGACGCCGGCTGACGCTGGTGGGCCCGGCCACGCTGGCGCTGGATCCGGGCGCCCGCGTCGGCGGTGCCGACGTCGCGCTTGAAAACGGCATGTTGACCGTCGAGGCCGGTGGAGAATCACTGTCGGTGAGCGCGGGCGCCGTGACCGTCACCGTTCCGGCCGATGCATCGGGCGAGATCCGCGCCGCCTCCGACGGCGCGCCAGCGGTGCGCGCGCTGTCGGGCGAGCTGCACCTGCACCACGAAAACGGCGCTGACGTGACGGTATCGCCGGAGAGCCACGCCGAATTGACAGCGACGAAACCACCGGCCGTGCCTGCGCCGGCCCTGGCCAACGCCATCGGCGCGACGACGACCGCCCGGCCGGCCGGCGCGCCCGCGATCGCACCGCTGCCACAAGATGAAACGCGTGCTCGCCCCAAGCCAACGCCGGTTCTCGCCGCGGCGACGCCCATCTTCAAGCCGGCGCCGCCGGCCGAACCACGCCCCGGCGCCAGCGAGGCGACCCTGCTGGCCACTGTGTTCCGCAAGCTGCGCAGCGAAAAAGATGCGGTCAGCGCCTTGGCAGCGCTGGACAACTATGATCGGGCCTATCCAGCCGGCTGGCTGCGCGGCGAAGCGACGGTGGCGCGTGCCGAGGCGTTGCTGGCGCTGGGACGATCGGCCGAGGCGCTGCCGTTTTTAGAAAGTGCCGGCGGTGCCGGCGGGACCCTGACCCGCAACATGCGCGTCACCCGCGGCGAACTTTTCGCCAAGGCCGATCGCTGCGACCGCGCCGGCGAAGATTTCAGCGAGGTCTTGCTGGTCAATCAACCGACCCCCTGGCCGAGCGTGCGCTGTCCGGCCGCGCGGCGTGTGCGTGGCGCTCCGGGCACCCCGACGACGCCCGCCGCGATCTGCGCCGTTATCTGGGGCTGTTTCCCGAAGGCGCGCGCGCCGACGAAGCCCGGCGGCTGTTGTCGGGACACAAGTGATCGGAGTGAAACGTTGCCGCCCGATCTGACATGGAAGAGACGGAGGCCCGGCGCGATGAAAAACTTGGCGACGATCGTCCTTTCGGCGGCTTTGCTGACCGCCGGATGCAGCAGCGCTTCGTTGGTCGGCCGCGAATACCCGCCGGGGAAAACGCCTCCCGACGACGCCGCGGCCGACAGCGGCTCACCGACGGTCACGCCCGTTGGCAAGGGAGACGACGCGTCCCAGCCACCGCCACCAGTCGACAGCGGTTCACCCGGCGCAACGGTCGACGCAGCCGCCGACGTGCCCCCGATCGTTCTTGGACCGCCCCCGGGCGTCGATCCGGCATTCACTATCCCCGACAGCCTGGTCGGCGAATGGACCGGCTATCTGGAGGCGTTTCAACTCGCCTCTGGATCAGACATCATCACGCTGCGTCTGATACGAACGGCCGGCCAAGCGGACCACATCGAAGTTGTTCTGGGCGTTGGTCCCGCGACCGGGCCCATCGGTCGTGATCCGTGGCCGGCTTCCCCCACCATCGGTGCGCTGGGCCCGCGGCCGCTTTACGCTGAAGGATTTCCCTACACGGCCCATCAGGTCTCTTGGACGGGCAACCGACTGGTCTTCCACGTCTCCCTGAACGACGCCTGGCAAAACTGGTGCGCGGCGCGGAACAGCTATCCCCTGACCGGCTCGCCCCCCACCTATTCCTGCGTGAGCGACGCGGACTTCGGCCAAGCATCCGCCGACTGCGTGGTTCGAAGCAAGCTGGGCCAGACTGTGCCGGCCGGCTGTATAGGGGCGTGGGCTTGCCGTCAGGACTCGCTGTGCACGTGTGACGCCACCCATTGCGCCGCCACCTTCGCCCTCGACGGGACCGTCGACGTTACCTTCGACGCGCCGGTGACCGGCGCGCTCAACATCGGCTCTTACGCCGCCTTTCGCCTCAACCGCACCGCGGGCGCCACCGACGGCGGCGCGGCCGGCTCTCAGTAAACCGCTTCGGGATAACCGCGCCCGGGGCGGGCGAACAAATATCCCTGGCAGAGATCGCCGCCGAGGCCCACCAGAGCGTCGCGTTCGCCAGCGGTCTCGATGCCCTCGCCGATGATCAGGATGCCTAGCTCCGAGCACAGCGACACCACCGAGCCGACCAGGCGTTGCTTCATGGCCGAGCCTTCGATGCCGCGGATCAAGGACATGTCCACCTTGACCACGTCGGGTTCGAGCTGCGTGAAGCTGGAGAGGCCCGAATAGCCCGCGCCCAGATCGTCGAGGGCGATGCGATAGCCCAGGGTGCGCAGGCGGGCCATGCGCGCCGGCAGATCGGGGATCGAATCCAGGGTGGCGCGCTCGGTGATCTCGAAGACGACTTGATCGGCGAACCGGCGCAGCGGAGCCGACTCTTCGTACAGCGCGCCGTCGGCCAGATCGGCCGGGTGCAGGTTGACGAACATGTGGCCGGGCGGTGGGGTGGTCTGCAGCGCGCGGGCGATCTCGACCCGGATGGCGCGGCCGAGTTCATTCAGGCGGCCCAGGCGTTCGGCGGCGTCGAAGAGATCCAGCGGATTGCGCAGGGTGGCCTCGTCGTTTCGCACCAGCGCTTCGTGGGCGAAGATGCGCCGCTGCGACCAGGAGACAATCGGCTGCTGCGCGACCCACATCGATTGCAGCGCGCTGGCGAACCGTTTGTCCAGACCGACGCGATCGACGCCGGCGCGCTGGTTGGCCTGGCTGACGGCCAGCGCCTGCCGGCGCGCGCGCGACACGCCGTGGGCGCGCGCGGCCAGGCCGACGGTGTCTTCCAGAACCTTGGTGGCGACGGGCTTCACCAGATAGCGAAAGGCGCCGTAGTCCAGTGCCCGCACCGCGCTCTCCAGCGCCGGGGCGTTGGTCAGCAAGATCACCGGCAGATCCTCGTCGCGCTCGCGCACCGACGCCAGCAGCATCAGGCCGTCGATCTCGGGCAAAGCCACGTCGCTGACGATGACGTCGAAGGCTTCGTTCTGCATCAGGCGCTCGGCGGCGCGGCTGTGGTTGGCCACCGCCACGTCGTAGCCGGCGGCGGCGAGCTGCCGCGCGTACGCCCGGGTGGCCAGCGGATCGTCGTCGACGACCAGCACATGCCCGCGAATGACGGTCTGAACGCTCAGATCACCAGCCTCGGCAGCCTCCGCGACGCGGTTCGAAGCCATCCGACCCTGCATCGGCCGACGGGTGGGCCAACTTGAGCCGGACCCCGAAATGGGGCCCAGCCCAATGGGCAAAGGTGGTCCTAGCCTTTGCGCGCGGTGGCGGTGGTGCGCAGGCGCAGGGCGTTCAGGCGGATGAACCCGCCGGCGTCGCGCTGGTCGTAGGCGCCCCGGTCATCCTCGAAGGTCACGATGTCCATGCGGTACAGCGACCGCGGCGCGGTGCGGCCGATCAGCGTCGCGCTGCCCTTGTATAGCCGCAGGCGCGCGGCGCCGGTCACCGGCTCGTTGACCGCGTCGACCAGCTTTTGCAGCGCCTCGCGCTCGGGGGAGAACCAGAAGCCGCGGTACACCAGGCCCGCGTACTCCGTCGCCAGGCTGTCGCGCAGGCGCATGGCTTCGCGGTCCATGGTCAGCGAGGCCACCGCGCGATGGGCCTTGTGCAGCAGCGTGCCGCCCGGTGTTTCGTACACGCCGCGGCTCTTCATGCCCACGTAGCGATCCTCGACCACGTCGGCGCGGCCGACGCCGTTTTCGCCGGCGATGGCGTTCAGCTCGGTCAGCAGCGCGGCCGGGCCCAGGGTCTGGCCATCGACCGAGACGGGCGTGCCGCGTTCAAAGCCGATGGACACCTCGCGCGGTTTGTCGGGCGCCTGGGTGGGATCAGCGGTGCGCTGGAACATCTGGGGCGGCGGCTCGGCGTTGGGATCTTCGAGAATGCCGCCTTCGTAGCTGGTGTGCAGCAGGTTGCGATCGATCGAATACGGCTTGGCCGACGTCGCCTCGACGGGGATGTTCTTGGCCTGGGCGAAGGCGATCAGCTCGGAGCGCGACTTGAACTCCCACTCGCGCCAGGGGGCGATGATCTTGATCCCCGGGTTGAACCAGTACGCGCCCAGCTCGAACCGCACCTGGTCGTTGCCCTTGCCGGTGGAGCCGTGCGAGATGGCGGTCGCACCTTCGCGGGCGGCGACCTCCATCATGCCCTTGGCGATGCACGGTCGGGCCAGCGCGGTGCCGAGGAAATATTCGCCTTGATAGACGGCGCCGGCGCGCACGGCCGGAAAGACATAGTCCTGCACGAACTCGTCGCGCTGATCCATCACGTGACACGAGACGGCCCCGGTGCGCAGCGCTTTTTTGCGGGCTGCTTCCAGGTCTTCGCCCTGGCCGACGTCCGAGCAGAAGCCGACGATCTCGGCGTTGTACTTCTCTTTCAACCAAACAATGGCCACCGACGTGTCCAGGCCACCGGAATACGCGAGAACGATCTTCATGCCGGTTCGACTACCACATCGAACCCGGTTGAAAAAGGGGGGCGACTTAGCCGACGCGGATGAAGCCGGCGCGCAACGCGGAGGCGGCGATGCGCAGGGCGTGCTGGGGCGGAATGCTGGAATGGCCCAGCGTCTGTTCCAGGGTGCGCACGCCGTCGATGCGGCGCAGGAACGACCGGGTGCTGTCACCCAACCGATAGGTCAAGATCTGATCCCACGTCGTTGCCAACGTCGGCGTCGCGCCCAGCGGACCGACGAACGAAGCAAAGACACGCTCGAACAACGGCTGCGAATCTTCCAGCAACGACGTCGCCTCGGGCGTGCCGACGGCCTCGCCGGTGGACAGGGCCTCTTCGGCCAGGCGGGCGGCGGTGTGAAAGTCGCGCCCTTCGAACGACCGGCGGGCCGCTCCAAGAAGCTCGACGGCCAGATCGTAACCCGTGGCGCCCGAGCCGCCGTCCATCTCGACGGTGTACGTGCTGGAGGTTCCCGGTTCGGCCGGCTGTTGCGCCAGGGCGGCGCTGGCCGCCCGTTGCGCAGCTACCAGCTTGCCGGGCAGAGGCGTCGGCACGATCGGACCTTTGCTCTCGACCAGGGTGGTCATCGACGCGGCCAGCAGCGCCGGGATGGGCGAAACCAGGGTGGCGCGTCGTTCGCGCACCCGACCGCTGCGGTCGAGTTCATCGAATGCCCGATCGGCCAGCTCACCGCTGTCCGCCACGGGCAAGGTTTGATCGGCGCCCTCGGGGACGGCCTGGACCGCGCCTTCCGCGAAAGACTCTTCCACGAAATCCTCCCCCATTTCGCTCACGTCCCCTTCGAATTCACCAGTCTTGTTCGGAGCGCGGGGCAATGGTTTTTGGCCGGCGTCGGGTGACGCCGCCGCAGAGTTCGGCAACCTCATCAGCGCCTAAATCGACTGATCTCGCCGGATCTTGAGGCCCCTCACCTAGCGCGGAACCGGGGCCAGCAACGCCTCCAGCAGCGCCTTTTGGGCGTGCAGGCGATTCTCCGCCTGCTGCCAGACGCGGCTTTGCGGCCCTTCGATCACGTCGTCGCTGATCTCCTCGCCGCGGTGGGCGGGCAGGCAGTGCAGGACAATGGCCCCGGGCGCCGCGCCTTTCATCAGCGCCTCATCGATGCAGTAGCCGGCGAAGGTGGCGCGCCGGGCCTCGGCCTCGCCTTCCTGGCCCATCGACGCGAACACGTCGGTCGAGATGACATGCCGGCCGGCGGCCGCTTCCGCGGGATCGTGGGTGACGACGATGCGGCCACGTTCGGTCTGGCGGGCGCGCGCAAACACGGTTTCGTCCGGCTCGTGTCCCTTCGGACAGGCCAGCGCCAGATCCAGGCCCAGAATCCCGGCCGCCTCGATCCATGAGTTGGCCATGTTGTTGCCGTCGCCGATCCAGGCGTAACGGACCGACTGCAGCGTCCGCTTCACGTCGCCGGTCATCGACAGGGTGGCGTGGGGCGAATCGGAGGTGCGACCGTGGGTGAACTGAAACACGGTCTGCAGATCGGCCAGCACCTGGCAGGGGTGCAGCAGATCGGTGAGGCCGTTGATCACCGGCACGCTGGCATACCCGGCCAGCTCTTCGGCGCGCGCCTGGCCGAAAGTACGGATCATGATGGCGTGGCAATAGCCCGACAAGACGCGGGCGGTGTCGCGGATCGGCTCGCCCCGTTCCAGCTGCGAACCTTGGCTGCCCAGATACAGCGCGTGACCGCCCAGCTCGTACATGGCGATCTCGAAGCTGGCGCGCGTGCGCGTCGACGCCTTCTCGAACACCATGCCCAGCACGCGGCCGGGACGGGTGGCGTGCGGCTCGCCCAGCGAGCGCAGGAGCCGAAATTCCTCCGCGCGCCCCAGCAGGCGCTCGAGGCCACCGTCGGGCAGATCCCAAAAGCTGAGAAAGTCCTTGCCGGCGGTGATCTTGACCGTCTTGATCTGACTGCTGCTGTTGCTCATGGCTTACCGATTTTGGCCGAGAACGTCATCCAGGATGGCGATCGCTTCGTCGACCTGCGCCTTCGAAACCACCAGCGCCGGGGCAAACCGGATGACGTTGCCGCCCGCCACCGAAACCAGCAACCCTGCTTCGCGCGCCTTGGCCACCACCGGCGCGGCGTCACCGTCGAGAACCAGCCCTTGCAGCAAACCGCGCCCGCGCGCGCCGCGGGTGCGTGGCCGCCGCCGCTCGGACAGCCGCAACAGCGCCGAACCCAGGTGCGAGCCGACGTCGCGGCAACGCTCGAGCAGATTCTCGCGGTCGATGGCCTGCTGGATGTACAGCGCGCCGGCGGTGGCCAGCGGGTTGCCGCCGAAGGTGGCTGCGTGCGAGCCTGGTTCGAACCCGCGCGCGACCTCTTCACTGGCCAGCATGGCGCCGATGGGCACGCCGCCCGCCAGGCCCTTGGCCAGCGTGACGACGTCGGGCGTGACCCCTTCTTTTTCGAACGCGTAGAACGTGCCCGTGCGGCCCGAACCGGTCTGCACCTCGTCGAAGATCATCACGGTGCCGGTCTCCGTGCAGTGACGTCGCAGCTCTTGCAAGTAACCGGGCGGCGGCAAAAGGATCCCGCCCTCGGCCTGGATCGGCTCCAGGATCACCGCGCACGTCGACGTCGAGGTGATGCCGGCCCGCGCCGCCGCGATGTCGCCGTAGGGGAGAAATTTCACCGGCGTCACCAGCGGCCCAAAACCGTCGCGGTACTTGCTTTGCCCGGTCACCGACAGCGCGCCCATGGTGCGGCCATGAAAACCGTTTTCGAAGGCCACCAGCTCGACCCGTTCGGGGCGTTTTTGCGTGACGATCTGATAGCGGCGGGCCAGCTTCAGCGCGGCCTCGTTGGCCTCGGTGCCGCTGTTGCAAAAGAACACCCGCCCCCGGAACGCCCGCCGCGACAGCGCGTCGGCAAAACGGATCTGGTTCTCCAGGTAATAAAGGTTCGAAGCGTGAATCAACTGGCGCGCCTGCGCGGCGATCACGTCGGCCAGGCCCGGATCGCCGTGGCCCATCACGCACACCGCGATCCCCGCGGTCATATCAAGGTAACGGCGGCCGGCCAGGTCCCAGAGCAGACACCCTTCGCCACGGTTGAACACCACCGGCGCCTGCCGATAGTTGTTCATCAAGAGGCGCTGCGCCGCCTGCACCATTTCGTCTTGCACGGACATGGCGCGCACTTTATCAGAACATTGTGGCCAACACGGTGACGCCGCCCTTCTTCCTGTTCGCCCCCGGCGCGGGCGCGCCGTCTTCGTCGGCGTGGATGCAATCCTGGCGGCGCCGGCTGTCCACTTTGGGCGAGGTGCAGACCCTGGACTATCCGTACATGCAGGAGGGCCGGCGACGGCCCGATCCGCCCGCCGTCTTGATCGCCACCCACACGGCGGCGCTGGACGAAGTGCGCCGCCGCGCCCCCAGCACCATCGTCCTCATCGGCAAGTCCATGGGGTCGCGGATGGGCTGCCACGTGGCCGCCGGCCGCCCGCCGGACACCGATTCGGCGCGCCTGCGCCTGGTGTGTCTGGGCTACCCGTTGCGGTCGGCGGGCAGCGGCGCCCTGCGCGACCAGGTCTTGCTGCAGCTTGGGACCCCCATTTTGTTCGTGCAGGGAACTCGCGATCCGCTCTGCCCGCTGGCTGACCTGGCGGACGTGCGGTCCAAGATGACGGCCCCCAACCAGCTATACGTGATCGAGGGCGGCGATCACTCGCTGGCGGTGTCGGCTCAGGAGCGCAAGCGCGCCGGCCTCACCCAAAATGACAGCGACGCTCACGTGCTGGAGGTGATCCGCCGATTCGTCATCAGTGGGACGCTGTAGCCCTCACCGCGTCCTCGACCACGCAACCGTATATACTGATGACGCCCACCGGTGCTGACTCCTCTCTTCGCGCACACCAAGGTCCGAGGCCCGTGTCGTTGATCGGCACTGTCGTCCGCGACTACCGCATCGTCACCGAGTTGGGTGGCGGCGGAATGGGCACCGTCTACTTCGCCGAGCACACGGTAATCGGCCGGCGCGCCGCCATCAAGGTGTTGAACCCCGACGTCTCGGCCAACACCGACATCGTGGCGCGGTTCTTCACGGAAGCGAAAGCGGTGAACGCCATCCGCCACCCGAACATCGTCGACATCACCGACTTCGGCCACGTCGGCAAGATCTACTTCATCGTCATGGAGATGCTGGAAGGCGAGACGCTTGGCGCGCGCCTCGAATCCGAAAGGCCGCTGTCGCCGAAGACCACCGTGCGCATCCTGTCGCAGGTGGCGTCCGCCGTCGGGTCGGTGCACGAGCGGGGGGTGGTTCACCGCGATCTGAAACCAGAGAACATCTTTCTCACCAATCACCCGGACTATCCCGACTTCGTCAAGGTGCTGGACTTCGGCGTGGTCAAGTTGATGGGCGTGCCGCCGGTGGCGGCGCACCGGACCCAAGCCGGCACCGCCATCGGCACGCCCGCGTACATGTCGCCCGAGCAATGCCTGGGCCTGACGTCGCTGGATCATCGCAGCGACATCTACTCGCTGGGCGTGATGGCGTACGAGATGCTGACCGGGGTGGCGCCGTTCGTCGGCGATGCGCTGGAACAGATGATGGGCCACACGCGCGGCGCGCTGGTGCCGCCCAAGGATCACAACCCCGCGTTGCCCGACGCGCTGAACGCCGCCCTGGTGCGCGCCCTCGAGAAAAAGCCCGACGATCGGTTCGCCAGCCTGCGCGAATTTCGCAGCGCCCTCGAGGCGGCGGTCGCTCCACCCCGCTCGGCCACCGTGCCCTCGATGAAAGTGGTGGCGCCGCCGCTTCCAGAGCCAGTCGCCGCGGCCGCCCCCGCCGAGCCACGCAAAAAGCCGCGACGGCGGGGCGAACCGCTGCCGATGCCCGACGATCCGGTCGAGGTGGCGCGCATCGAGCGCGTACAGACCAAAAAGGTGGGCGGCAAGCTGCGCCAGATCATCGCTCAGCGCATCGCCACCAACCGTTTGACGGTGCCGGCCATGCCGGTGGTGGCCCTGCGCTGCCTGGAGATCATGCGCGACCCGAACGCCGAGTTCGTCGAGATCGCCGCCACCATCGAGAAGGATCCGCTGATCGCCTCGCGCCTTCTACGCATCGTCAACAGCCCGGCGTACGGATCGCGCGAAGCGATCAGCAGCGTCAAGCGCGCGGTGGCGCGCCTGGGCTTGCAGCCGCTCAAGCTGCTGCTCATCGAGATGTCGGCGCGCGAGGTGTTCATGTCGCGCAACCCGCGCATCCGCGATTCGTTCCGCGGCATCTGGGAGCATTGCCTGGCGGTGGGAATGCTGGCGCGCGACATCGCGTCCACTTTGCACAGCGGCGTCGACGGCGAGATGGCCTACCTGGGCGGCCTGTTTCACGACGTGGGCAAGCCGGTCACCGGCGCGCTGCTGCTGGAGGCGGAGCGCAGCCTGATCGACGATCTCGACGAACCATTCATGAGCGACAGCTTGTGGATGAAGGTGGTGGACAGCTCGCACCGGGACGTGGGCGCCGCGCTGGCCGAGAGCTGGCACCTGTCGCCCACGGTGGCCGAGACCATCGCCGATCTGACCAGCTATGACGAAGAGGCGGGCCCGTCGTCGTGTCGAAACGTGGTTCGCTACGCCAACGCGTTGACCAAGCGCGAGGGGCTTTACGTCGGCGAGGTCGAGGTGGACGCCGTGCTGGGCGTGATCGCGGACGGACGCACCCTGCTCGGCATCGACGAGCCGGCGGAGCAGCGGCTCATCGGCGGCCTGCGCGAACGGGTCGAGACGGTGACCACGGCGGCGGCCGAACCGGTGGCGGGGACGCTGAGCGTGCAGCCTATGGACTCGGCGGCGGCGCGCCGGCGCTAGCACCTGCGACGAGGTCCCGTTTGCTGGGAGCTTCGCGACATGAGCCGGCTTGGCGGCGAAGCGTCCGGCCGGGGCGCAGTGTATGTTTGTTCGCCAACCGCGATGTCGCGCTCGAACTCGTTCATGCCTGTCCCAGGAGCGCGCTGATGTGCGGGATCGCCGGCGCGCTGGCCACGTCGCGCGACGCCCGACCGCGACCGGGCCTGGTCGAGCGGTTCGCGGCGGCCATGGTTCACCGGGGGCCGGACGGCGCCGGGTTTCACCACGACGGGCCGCTGGCCCTGGCGCACCGGCGGCTGGCGATCATCGATCTGTCGGACGCCGGCCGCCAGCCGATGACCAACGAAGACGGTCAGATCGCCATCGTGGTCAACGGCGAGATCTATAACCACGTCGAGCTGCGCGCGGATCTGGAGCGCAAGGGCCACCGCTTTCGCAGCGCCAGCGATTCGGAGGTGGTGGCGCATCTATATGAAGAGGTCGGGGCCCGCGTGCCGGAGTTTCTGCGCGGGATGTTCGCCTTTGCGCTGTGGGACGCGCGCGCCGGCAAGGTGCTGCTGGCCCGTGATCGTTTCGGCGAAAAGCCGCTTTACTACGCGTTTCGTGCCGACGCTTTCGTCTTCGCCTCCGAGCTGGGGGCGCTTTTGGCCGACGAAGGGACCAAGGCGACGGTCTCGCTGGCGGCGCTGGATGAATACCTGGCGCTGCAGTACGTGCCGAGCCCCCGCACCATCTTCGACGAGATCCACAAGCTGCCGGCCGGTCACACGCTGGAGGTGAGCATCGGCCAGCGCGCGGAGCCGCGACGGTACTACAACATCAGCTTCGCACCCGTGCTGAAAGACATCGACGAAGAAGAAGCCGCCCACCGCGTGCGCGCCACCGTCGAGGAGGCCGTGACGATGCGCCTGATGTCCGACGTGCCGCTGGGCGCGTTCCTGTCGGGCGGGATCGATTCGTCGATCGTGGTGGCGTGCATGGCGCGCGCCTCCAGCCAGCCGGTGAAGACGTTTTCGGTGGGGTTTTCCGCCGGTGGGGAGGTGACAGGCGAGCTGCCCTACGCGCGTTTGATCGCCGAGCGCTACCACACCGATCACCACGAGCTGGTCGTCGATCCCGACATGATCAGCCTTTTGCCCAGCATCGTGCGCCACCACGGCGAGCCGTTCGGTGACACGTCGGTGGTGCCGACGCGCTATCTGTGCGAGATGACCCGCCGCCACGTCACGGTGGCGTTGTCAGGCGACGCCGGCGACGAGACCTTCGGCGGTTACGCGCGCTATGTCTGGGCCGACACGGCCGCCCGGCTGTTGCGTTTGCCGCGGCCGCTCTTGGGGCTGGTGATAGGCGCGCTCGGCTGGGCGCCGGGCGGGCCGGCGCGCTGGCTGCGCGAGTACGGTGCGCACCTGTCCACCGACGAAGCGGCGCGTTTTCTGCGCTTCGTCTGTCATTTCTCCGCCGCCGAGAAGTCCGCCCTTTACACCCCTGAATTGCGCGCGCGCTTCGCCAGCGACGCCACCGCCGCTGACTTCGCCGCCCGCCTGCGGACGAGCGAAGCGCCGGACACTGTCAGCCGTTTCTCCGAGCTGGATCTCGGGACCTATCTGCCCGACGACATCCTGACCAAGGTCGACACCGCCAGCATGACCCACAGCCTGGAAGCCCGCGCGCCGTTCTGCGACCACCACGTCGCTGAGCTGGGCGCGTCCTTGCCTGGCCGCCTCAAGGTGCGAAACGGCAAGGGCAAATACATTCTGAAAAAAGCCTTCGCCGAGCTCATCCCGGACGAGATCCTGCACCGAAAGAAAAAAGGGTTCTCGCTGCCCATCGCGGGCTGGTTTCGCGGCAAGCTGTTCGGGTTCGCCCACGAGCTTTTGTTGTCGGACACCGCGCGGGCTCGCGGCCTGTTCGATCCCGCCGCCGTCGCCGCGCTGCTGGACCGCCACCGCGCCGGCGAAGATCACGGCGAGCGATTGTGGAACCTGGTGGTGCTGGAGACCTGGCACCGCGAGCTGGTCGACGGCCGCCCCGCCTTCATGCGCGAGATCGCCGACCGGGCCGAGACGCCGCCCCGAAGCGCGGCGTGACGGAACGAATCGAACCCGCATAGCCGCCGGCGCGGCCAGCGGCCGCTCAGGACAGGTCGCGCAGAGCGCGTTCGGCGTCGGCCTGGCGTCCGGCGGCGCTCTCGTGCGCGGCGCGAGCGGCCTGCAGGCGGCGCTCGGCGTCGGCCAGGATGGCGCGCGCGCGGGCCACTTCGTCGGCATACCGGACTGCCTCCTTGGCCGTCTTTTCGGCGGCGTGCTGGCGTTCGGTCACGGCGCGCTGGGCGTCGGCGCGGGCGCGCGCCTTGGCCTGGGCGGCCGCGCGCGCGGCGGCCTCCTCGGCGGCGCGCTGGGCTTTCTCTTCGGCTTTCTTCGCCCGCTCATCGGCGCGCGCCGCTGGCGGGGCATCAGCGCGCACCGCAGTTTCCGGGATTCCGGGCGACTGGCGCGGCGTCGATTCGCTGGCCGGCGAGGCGAAGGCCATGCTCGGCAGCGCCGCCGCCAGCGCGGCCAGGTCCTGTTCTTCGAGATCGCGCAGCAGCCTTCCTTGTTCAATGGTCGCCTGAGCGATGTCGGACGCGCCGCCCGCGCGCAACGTGCGGACGATGATTTCCAAAAGATGGGGCGGAGCGCCGCTCCCGGCCGCAGCTAAAATTTCCGCGGCCGCCGCCCGCAACGCGCTCAAGGCCTCGCGTTGCGCCGCCACCGCCTGCGTGAATGCTTGCCGGGCCTCCGCCGCGCCACCCCCGCCACCGGCGCCGCCCAGTTGCACATCGCGCAGCCGCGCGCCGGCCGCCCCCAGCTGTTTGATCAGCGGGCGGCGCTGCCGGGCCAGCTGATTCACCGTCCAGGCGGCCATGGTCGGCTTCGGTGTGCGGGCCAGCTCGGCCGCTTCCTGCGCACGCCCCGCTTGCTTCAACGCGCGCACCAGCCGCTGCCGTTCGGCGACGAACGCTTCCCGGGGGGCGGCGAACAGCGTGTCCTGTTCCGCGTCCAGCATCAGCGGAGCATATCGCGCGCAAAGCCCAAATGGCCGAGGGCACTATTGTTTCCACGACGTCACCGGACCGTCAACTGGGTGATCCTCCCCACCGGTCATGCGGCCGTTGTGATTGACAGCGACGGCCCACCGACCTACCTTCGCACACGGTCGATTCCGGCCGGCTGAGGGTTAACCACTGATGAGCACAAGCGCGACGCCCGAGACTCCTAGTCCGCGCACGGATCCGGTCTTTATTGGCATCGATGTCGGATCCACCACTGTAAAAGCCGTCGTTGTCGATCCCGTCAGCCACGAAATTCTCTGGTCCGACTATCAGCGCCACCAGACCAAGCAGGCGGAAAAGGTCATGGAGCTGCTGGTCACCATCGGCAACGCCTTCCCGAACCTGACGCCGGGAACGATCCGGTCGTTCATCACCGGGTCGGGCGCCGGCCCGCTGGTGGCGCCGGTGGGCGCCAAGTTCGTGCAAGAGGTCAACGCCGTCACCCTGGCGGTGGAGAAACTGCACCCGGACGTCGGCTCGGTGGTCGAGCTCGGCGGCCAGGACGCCAAGATCATCATCTTCAAAGAAGCCAAGGACGCCGCCGGCAAGAGCACCGGCAAGACCGCCATCGCGTCGATGAACGATAAGTGCGCGTCGGGGACCGGCGCCACCATCGACAAGTGCTTTCTGAAAGTCGGCATGCCATCGGCGGACGCCATGGCGCTGCACTTCGATGACAGCAAGCTGCACCATGTGGCCGCCAAGTGCGGCGTGTTCGCCGAGACGGACATCGTCAACCTGGTCAAGGCGTCGATCCCGTCGCCGGAGATCATGTGCTCGCTGGCGGACGCCATCGTCATGCAGAACCTGTCGGTCCTGACGCGCGGAAACACCTTGCGCCACAAGGTGCTGTTGCTGGGCGGGCCGAACACGTACCTGCCGTTCTTGCAGGAGTGCTGGCGCAAGCGTATCCCGCAGACCTGGGAAGACCGCGGGTACCAGTACCCCAAAGATGTCCCGCTGGAAGAGCTGATCATCATCCCGGAGAACGCCCAGTACTACGCCGCGTTCGGCGCGGTGATGTACGGCCTGCACGAAGACGCCAGCGTCGGCATTTACCGCGGCCTCAGCCCGCTGAACGACTTCATCACCTCGGGGCGCAAGTCCAAGCTGGGCGATTCGGCCGGCCCGGCGTTGGCGCGCACCTCCGACGAGCTGGAAGGCTTTCGAGAGCAGTACAAGATCCCTCGCTTCGAGCCGGCCAAGCTGGTCCCCGGCACGCGCGTCCGCGCCGTGATCGGGATGGACGGCGGGTCGACCTCGTCGAAGGCGGTTCTCATCGACGAGAACAAGAACATCATCAAGAAGGAGTACCAGCTCTCGAAAGGCAACCCGATTCAGGACGTCAAGGAAATCCTGGGCCGGCTGCGCCAGTGGGTAACCGATCAGGGTTGCACGCTGGACGTGCTGGGCTTCGGCGCCACCGGTTATGCCGCCGACGTGCTGGAAAAAACGGTCAAGTCCGATGTGAACATCGTCGAGACGGTGGCCCACATGATGTCGGCGACGACGTACTTCGGCGACATCGACGTCATCTGCGACATCGGCGGCCAGGACATCAAGGTCCTGTTCATGCAGAACGGCGACATCAAGAACTTCCGGTTGTCGAACCAGTGCTCGGCCGGCAACGGCATGCTGCTGCAGGCGATGGCCGATCAGTTCGGCGTGAAGATCACCGAATACGCCGAGACGGCTTTTCAGGCCGAGCTGTCGCCCAAGTTCAGCTATGGCTGCGCGGTTTTCTTGGACAGCGATCGGGTCAACTTCCAGAAGGAAGGCTATTCGAAAGAGGAACTTCTGGCCGGCCTGGCCCAGGTGCTGCCGAAGAACGTCTGGCAATACGTGGTGCAGATCCCGCGCATGGCGGCGCTGGGCAAGAAGTACGTCTTGCAAGGCGGCACCCAATACAACCTGGCGGCGGTCAAAGCCCAGGTCGATTACATCAAAGAGCGCGTCCCGGGCGCCGAAGTTTACGTTCACCCCCACTGCGGCGAGGCGGGCGCCATCGGCGCGGCCTTCGAGACCTTGCGGGTGGTCAAGCGGCGCGGTTACTCGACGTTCATCGGCATCGATTCAGCGATCGACATCACTTACACGTCGGTCAACGACGAGAGCACGCGCTGTCACTTCTGCCCGAACCTGTGCCAGCGGACATTCATCGACACCAAGACCCCGGCCGGCGACAGCGCTCGGTACATCAGCGGGTTCTCCTGCGAAAAAGGCACGGTCGAGTCGGAAGACGCCATGCTGGCGCTTTCGGCCGAGCGCAAGAAGCTGATGAAGCTGTACCCGAATCTGGTCGACAGCGAATCCAAGCTGTTGTTCAGGCATTTTTACGACCAGTCGCCCATGCCGGAAGACGGCGCCAAGAAGATGGACGTCGAGGTGAAGAAGACGTTCAGCGGCGTGCGGCGCGTGCAGGTCGAACGCACCTTCGCCCGCAGCACGCCCGAGGCGTGGAAGAAACGCGCCCGCATCCGCATCGGCGTGCCCAAGGTCTTGAACGTGTGGTCGACGGCGCCGTTCTGGCGAACCTATCTGGAGACGCTGGGGATCCAGAAACAGAACGTGGTCTTTTCCGACTACACCTCCGAAGAGATGTGGGCCGAGGGCGGCAAGTACGGATCGATCGATCCTTGCTATCCGTCAAAGGTCGGCCAGGCGCACATTCACAACCTGATCTTCCACCACCACACGCCCGAGCGGCCGCTGAACTTCATCTTCTTCCCCACGCTGACGCACGTGCCGTCGTTCGTGAAGAAGGGGATGGACTATACGTCGTGCCCGATCGTGGCCGGCGCGCCCAACGTCCTGAAGGCGGCGTTCACAAAAGAGGTGGATTTTTTCGCCACCCGCGGGATCAAGTATCTGGATCCGGCGTGCGCGCTGATCGAACCGAATTTGCTGCGCAAGCAGCTCTTCGAATGCTTCCGCGAGCACCTCGGCATGACCGAAGACGAATCCGATTTCGCCTGCGACCAGGGCTTCGAGGCCATGCGCAAGCTGGACGTCGAGATGGAGGCCAAGGGCAAGGCGATCCTGGAGCAGGTCGAGAAGGAAGACCGCATCGCCATCCTGATGATCGGCCGTCCCTATCACCTGGACCCGGGGCTGAACCACAGCATCCCGGAGGAATTCCAGGTGCTGGGCTACCCGGTGCTGTCGATTCGATCGGTCCCGAAGGACGAGCAGTGGCTGAGCAAGTACTTCGCCAAGGATCTGGCCGAGGGGCGCATCGAGAGCCCACTGGAGATCGGGGACGTGTGGCCGGAGAACTATTCGTCGAACTCGGCGCAGAAGGTGTGGGCGGCGAAGTTCGCCGCGCATCACCCGAACGTCGTCGTGCTGGATCTGTCGTCGTTCAAGTGCGGCCACGACGCGCCCACCTACGGCATCATCGACAGCATCATCGGCACGGCGCAGACGCCGTACTCGGCGCTGCACGACATCGACGCCAACAAGCCGGGCGGGTCGATCAAGATTCGCGTCAAGACCTATGCCCACAGTTTGACGCTGCACAAAGAGCGGCTGGAGGACGTCTCGGGCCAGCGCTCTGAGATGCTGCACCAGATCGATCGCAAGCGGCTGGCCCTGCTGCAAATGAAGGCCCAGCAGCTGACCGACCGTTCGCAGAAAGACGCCCGCGTCGAGGCGCAGATCCAGGAGATCACCGACCGCGTGCGCGCGTACGAGCTGTCCAAGAAGCCGCCCACCGACAAAGAACTGCGTTCTGCGGCGCAAGACGAAATGAAGAAAGCCGGAATTGTCCAACTCGGCATCAAGCGCCCGGGTGCCGACGCCGTCCAACCGATATCAGCCAGCTAGGAGCCTGCCAAAATGTCTACTGCCGATCACTCCGCTTTTCGCCTGCCGATTCTGGGCGAAGATATCGATGTCGACGCCGAACTGCGAAAGCTGGATGACGAGGCGGCGACCGCCACCTCGCAGCCGCTGAACACGGACCACTGGTACGATTCGATGGTCAACCCGCAGTTCAAGGCCAGCCAGCGCGAGACCACCACGCTGCTGGTCTCGGGCCTGACCGCCGCCCACGACTACCTGGTCAAAGGCGCGCTGACCGGCCTTGGCTACAAGGTCGAGGTCATCGACATGCCGGACAACGATGCCCTTCGCTACGGCAAGGAGTTCGGCAACCGCGGCCAGTGCAACCCGACCTATTTCACCGTCGGCAACCTGGTCAAGTTCCTCACCGAGCGCGCCGCCAGCGAAAAGAGCAGCCAGAAGGAGATCGTCAACAAGTACGTCTTCCTGACCGCCGGCGCCTGCGGGCCCTGCCGCTTCGGCATGTACGCCACCGAGTACCGCAAGGCGCTGCGCGACGCCGGCTTCGACGGCTTCCGCGTGATGCTGTTCCAGCAAAAAGGCGGCCTCAAGCAGGCGACCGGCGAAGAGGCCGGCCTGGCCATGAACCCAGCCTTCTTCATGGGCCTGCTGAAGGCGATCGTCGCCGGCGACGTCATCAACGGCATGGGCTATCGTCTGCGTCCCTACGAGGCCGAGACCGGCGCCACCGACAAGGTCATCGAGCACACGAAGAAGTACGTCTACGACGCCCTGGTCGACGGCCGCTCGGTGCTGGCAGCCCTGCTGCGCGGCAAGCGCGAGTTCGCGCAGATCAAGCTGGACTGGACCCGACCGGCGCCGCGCGTGTCGATCATCGGCGAGTTCTGGGCCATGACCACGGAAGGCGACGGCAACTATCACCTGCAGCGCTTTCTTGAAGAAGAAGGCGCCGAGTGTGACATCCAGTTCGTCACCAACTGGCTGCTGTTCATGCTGTGGGAAGGCCGCTACGACACCAAGCTGCGCGCCGAGCTGCGCGGCGTGGACGACGCCCGCAAGGGTCTCAAGAACGTCAGCATCGGTAAGAAGCTGGCCGGCTTGTTCGTGGCCGACCTGGCCATTCGCGCGGCCTTTCACACCTTCGGCGCCGCCGTCGGCTACTACGGGTATCACCTGCCCGACATGGACGAAATCGCCGAGACCGCGGACAAGTACTACAACAACCAGGTGCGCGGCGGCGAAGGGCACATGGAGGTGGGCAAGTTCATCCTCAATGTGCTTCACAACAAGGCGCACATGACGTTGTCGGTGAAGCCGTTCGGCTGCATGCCGTCGTCCGGCGTGTCCGACGGCATCCAGAGCATGATCACCAGCCTGTACCCGCAGAGCATCTTCTGCGCGATCGAGACCTCCGGCGACGGCAAGGTCAACGTACAAAGCCGGGTGCAGATGTTCCTTTTCAAGGCCCGCCTGGCCGCGCAAAAGGAATATCAGGAACTGCTGGCCAAGCTTGGTGTCAGCGCCGATTCGGTGAACGCCTTCCTCGCCGCCAACCCCAAGTACGCCACCGGCCTGCGCCGGTCGCCGCACGCCGCCGCCGGCACGGCCGCCGATCGCCTGACCGAGATCGCCCCGCTGCTGGGCAAGTCTCCAGCGCAGGTTCGGGTGTTGGAGGCTCGGGCCGCCGCTGCCCGGGTGGTCGAGACCGTTCGCGGCCTGCCAGCCACCTTCGCCAAGCTGCGCAAGAAGATCGCCGCGCGGTCGCCCGCCCTGTTCGCCCAGGCGCGCGAGGAATGGATCGAGGCCAAACCGGTCTTGACCGCCAAGATCAAGCAGGCGGCGCGGGCCAAGGGCGAATCGCTCGGGATCTTCCCGGGTATTCGAACCACGACGTCAGAAAGTCGACCCGCCGTCTAGACAGCCGGCTTTTTCGTTCTCAAGTTGTACCGGCTTCACACCGATGGAGGCGGCCACAATGGTTTTCAAAGTAGAAGCGAAAACAGCCATCGACGAATCGCGGTCCTGGGTCCGTATCGCCCAGAACCGCTTGCTTGCGCTCTCTGACACGTCCGACGATCCTGCGGTTCTGCAGGCGGCGGCGGATGCGCTGGCCCGGATGTTCACGGCTCTTGGCGAGATCGAATCCCGGCTGGGAACGGTCGACGAAGAATGGGCGCGCCTTTTTCAGCCGCGCCCGGCGCGTAGCACCGGGTCCCGTCTGGACGGGAACGCGCCGGCCATCACGTAGCCTGCTTAGCAATGAACGGCCGGCCCGACGTCATGCGCCGGGTCGGCCTTTCTTTTTGCCCGCGATCGGTCGGGTTATTTCGCTTCGGGAATCACGCCGCAGGCGATGCGTTCGCCGCCACCGCCCAGCGGCTTTGGCGTGTCGGAATAGTTGTCGCCGTTGGCGTGAATCATCAGCGCCTTGCCGCGCACGTCGGCCAGGGTCACGCCCGGAACCTCCAGCTTGGCGTTGGCGACGCCCTTGTCGGAGATCTCCAGCTTGGGCAGGTCGCCCTTGTGGCCACCGCCGCCCGGCCCCTTGTGAGCCTTGGTGGCGTCCGGGTCGAAATGGCCACCGGCGCCGAGCCCCGCCACCTTGTGGCCATCCTTCTCGCCCGGATCGCAGCTGCCCTTCTCGTGCACGTGGAAGCCGTGCTCGCCAGCCGGCAGGCCTTTGAGGTGCGTGGTCAACGTCAGCCCGGCCTTGCCGTCTTGCAGGACGACCGTGCCGACCGACTTGCCGACCCCGCTTTGGTCAATCAGGTTCACCTTGACCGTGACCTTCTCCGACTTGGCCGCGAAGGCCGGACCACCCAGGGAAAGAACGAAAACCAGCGCTGATCCCAGTTTCTTCATGAGCTCTCCGATAACGCAGTTGTGAGATAATTTCCAGCGAGCAGCAGCAATGACTCAAAGCTTCGAGGAGCGGCGGCGCACCCAACGGGTCGCCACGCGAACCCTGGTAGAGATACGCGTTCCCGACTGGCAGGTGTTGCACCGTGTGTACACCATCAACCTTTCGCAAGGGGGGATGCGGGTCTCGATGCCCAAGCGCCCACCGATGGACGCCGCCGTTGACGTGATCCTGACCCTGCCCAACGGCCAGCGCCTGCACCTTCCCGGCCGCGTCGCCCACCTTGGCCGCGGCGGCGAGACCGACGAAGTCGGCATCCGCTTCGACGAGCTGCAACCCAAGACCCGCGACGAGATCACCCGCTTCGTTCAGCAGCTCAGCGCCGGCGGAAAGCCGCCACTGACTGCCCCCGCCACCGGGATCCCCAGCGGCGTGCTGATCAAGAAAACGACGTAAACAAACGGGGGCTAATTCGGATCGCGCGTTTGCCCGCTCAACTGCTGGACAATCTCCCACGAATGTTTGCCGTATTTCCAGCAGACCACGTCCTCAACCGTCCCCAACTTGAAGCCGTGGGTCTTGATGTATCCCATGTTGGGATCGAACAGGATCTTGGCCGCATCGATTGACCACGGGAAAACACCGTGCATCAGAATGATTCCTCGCGATCCCCCGCCGGGGCTGTTCCCGATAAACTTGATAACGTTGTTGGCGAAATACTGTCCAGCGAGATGATCAGCGTCGTGATTGGAATCGTCAGAATCCATGTGCCATCCGATATGGACGGCGTATTTGGCCACCAGCGCGCTCATCTCCGCCAACCGCGGTGCGCCGGCTTGGAATGGCTCGCCATAGGGAGCCCGAAAACGGGTCAGGTGCGGCCGTCCTCCATTTGATAGCAGGGCTACGACCGACTCCACTCCCATCACCTCTTGCTCGCAATTGATCATGGCTCCTGCTCCGAAGCCACAACTGCTGTCTGAAATGACCGTCGGGCTGTACGGCTGGTCGCCACCCATGTGGGTGTGGTGAATGCTGTGATTGGCGACGTTCTGGGTCTTGAGCAGACCTTCCAGAACTGCCTTGCATCCGGGAGTATTGGCGACGTCGCAAAAATTGTTGCTGTTGATAAAGAAATCGAAATGAAGATTGTTGGCGTCGGCAAATTGGAGAAGCTGTCTGGTCCAATCGCCGGCACCAAAATTGGTAAATTTATCGCCGTCCGCAGCGGTGTATGGACGATCGGGGACATCGTCGAACGTTGGAACAATGACGTTGTTCGGAATGTACGTAGGCGTAACCTCGAAACCGATCGATGCAAAGGTACCAATGGCGGCCGGTGCGTTGAGAGCCGTACAGTTCGGGTTCAGGCAGGTGCCCCCCGCGCAGCCGTTGCCCGCTAGCGCGCCCGAATTCGCAGACACATCAACGGCATCGCCACCCAATGAATCGGGAGCGTCGCTCGCGGCGTCCTTCAAAACAACGGTCCCGCCGGAACCGCCGGAACCAGAAGCGCCGCCTGACCCAGCGACAACGCCTGAGCCGCCCGTACCCGACGCTCCAGAGACGCCCCCAACGCTCGAACCGCCTGTTCCAGCCACTACGCCGCCGGAACCGCTCGCGCCGCCTGTCATACCGCCCTGGCCGGCGCCGCTGCTGCCGCTTCCGCACGCCACGGGACCCAGGACCAACGCTGTGGTAAAAAGAACCACCGCCGACGCTCCAGCCGTCTGAAAAATTTCCGTGCGCGTCATAAGTCGTCCCCCATGTGGCGTGATACGTGTCGGGCGCTGCGCACAATAGCCCCAACCACCTTTCGTTGCGACCTCTTTGAGGGCGGTTTCATGTCTACTAACTGGCGCTTTTTGCCGCGGTCCGACGAGTCGGAACCACAGCGGAGCGGACAATATCGGTGCCACCGCTTTTTCGAAACGCAGGTCGGTGACCTCGGATCCCGGGGTCGTCAAATACGATTCGTGCGCGTCACGGCGATATATCGCAGAAGGAGTTGGAGCCATCCTGGTCTTTGCAAAAAAGTGCCCGGTCCGGGAGTTCGCCGTCACACTTTCTGTTTGGGCAGCAGGGGTTTTGATAGGTACCGCACATCTTGCAGATTGCGACGACAGGACTAAAGGCACACTGGAGCCCGCCGCTGCACGACCGATCGGGGCAGCAAGGGTCGAATTCCTTCTGCCCGCAAGACACACCACAGAATGGCCCGGAGGTGCCGACCGCAGGTTGACAGGTTCCCTCATTGCATACTCCGCCAGCACAGCAATACGCGTTTAGAGCACCACACGAGTGGCAGACACCTTGGCCACCGCCGCCCTCGTGACATACGAGCTGGTTGCTATTGCACATTGTTCCCCCGATTGAAAAAAGTGGACCACCACAACACGGTTGCATGTCGTTGCCACACAGGACGCACTGCCCGCCTTGGCAGAATCCGCCGCTGCACTGCTGGGAATCATCGATCCCAGAGTCGTTGCAGGTGGGATCGCTCGCTGGGCTAGCACATGACGTCGTTCCCTTTCTGCACGGGCCTATGCCTTGGGTGCAAGCGATACCAGCCTGGCAGGGTGCCGCGCACGCGCCGCCCTTGCAAACGAGCCCGTTGCTGCAGCCTCCTCGCGAGTCATCAGCCCCCGCATCGACACAAGAAGGCTGACTGGTGGAACTGGCACAGGTGGTGGTGCCGCGACGGCAAGGGCCAAGCCCCTGTGTACATGCGTCTCCGGCCTTACACTGAGCGACGCAACCGCCCCCGCTGCACGTCTGGTTCGCCGCGCAGGCGTTTCCGCAGGAGCCACAGTTAGAGTTCGTATTGGTTGGCGTCTCGCAGCCGTCGGCGTCGTTGTTGCCGGTCGAGCAATTCGCAAAGCCCGCGGCGCATGCTGATTGGGGCACGACGCAACTTCCGCTGCTGCACTGGGTGACCGCGCCGGGCTTCAGGTGTGGCAGTGCACCGCAATCACGCCCGCAGCCACCACAGTTCGCTGGGTCGGTCATCTTGTTGACACATTTGGACGGACACAGATCTGGCGTTGGGTTCGTGCAGCTTGAGGAACACATTGGGGAGCCGCCGCCTGTCGAACAGAGTCCCGTCGGTGGCACACACAGATTGGTGCACTTTCCGCAGGTTGCAGGAAGAGTCAGGTTGGTCTCGCAACCGTCATCCGCCACAGTCGAGCAGTGGCCGTAGCCCGTGCTACAAGAAGCAGCCGGAATTGAGCAGCCGCCCTGAACGCATTGAACCGAGGCTCCCGCCTTGACGTTGGGCAACGCTCCGCAATTGTGACCGCAGGTTCCACAGTTCTTCGGGTCGGATTTCACGTCCACGCACTGGCTCCCGCACAGGTTCGGTGATGGGGCGACACAGCTGGACGCGCAGACCGGTGGCCCCGTGGTCGTTGAGCAGAGGCCTATGGGTGGCACACACGCTTTTCCGCATTGGCCGCAGTTGGCGGGACGGGTGAGATCAGTCTCGCAGCCGTCGTCCGCCGTGTTCGAACAATGCGCAAACCCAGACGAACAGGCGCTGGCCGGGATGAAGCACGCCCCCGATCTGCACTCGATACCAGAGGCGCCGGGATTGACGTTCACCAAAGCAGCGCAGTCGTGGCCGCACGTTCCGCAGTTTTTGCCATCTGTCATGAGATCCACGCAGGTGGCGCCGCAGAGATCTGTTGCAGGGGCAATGCAGCTCGCGCTGCACCCGGGATCCGCCACAGCCATAGAGCAGAGCGGAGTTGGTCCTTCACACTTTGTCCCGCAGCCTCCGCAGTTCTGCGAATCAAAAATATTTGTTTCGCAACCATCTTCGGGGCGCGACGAACAGTGCGCAAATCCCGCGGCACAGGAACCGGGCGGCACAAAACAGGTGCCGGCCCTGCACTCTATGCCAACGGCGCTCAAGACGACGTTCGGCAATTTCGAGCAATCGTGACCACATGTCCCGCAGTTTCTTGGATCGGCAGCCGAACCACAGGCTCCATCTACGTCTCCCGGGACCTCGACCAAATCGGCGTCCGCCCGGTTTGGCTTCGCGTCCGGCGGGCTGCCAACATCATCATGGCCGCCATCATTTCGCAGCGGACGTCGGAAGTCATTGCAGCCGAGCACGATCAAGCTCGAAGCGATAGCGACGAGTCTCGTGGCTAGGCTGAGATTTGTCATGTCATCTCCATACTTCTAAAAATGGAACGCACATTGGGCGCCAAGTCCGGTTGGGACCGGAACGCAAGCAAGTGCGGTCGTGCTAGCATGTGCGGGTCTGGTCACGAATACGATTGCTGATGTTGCTGCTAGAGCAACCCCGATGCCGTAGCCCGTAAAAGCGAGGTATTTAGCCCGCTGCCCCTGGTCGTGTAGATCAGCACAACCCTGCGCCCAATTTTGCGGAGGATTGTTCCAGCAGTCCGCTCGATTGTTGAAACTGGAGACGCGGTGTTGCCACACCACGGTCTCGATTCCCCCCCAACCCAAGGCCAAGAGGCCGGCTGCGGCCAGGCTGCCGGCCAGAATCAAGCGCCGCCCCGGGGGGCGATCATCGTTTTCTGGTGACCGCGGGATGGATTCTGTCGCCGTCGATCGGGTGGCGGAAAACCCCAGATCCGGAATGGCGCCGCCAGCGATCTTCTGCAAAACGAATCGCTCACGCGCTGGATTCTCCGCGGAAATCTGGACGGGCCGGGATATCGTTACATATCCATCGGACGCAACCTCAACAACAACCGTTCCAACGCCCAGCCGGAGCGGTTCCACGATCGGGAATTTCCCAGCCTGCTGGCCGTCGACGCGAACTTCAGCACCCTCGGGCTCACCTGCAAGCTCCAGTGTCCCAAGATGTCCATTGATAACGGCCAGCGCTTGTTCAAGGACAGTTCGATTCTTCTGAATCCAACCATCGTTGGCGACGGCGAGCGCATCGCGCAGATGACTGAAAGCCGCCACCCACAGGCCAAGAGCCTGTTCAGCCAGTCCTATCTGAGCAAGAGACCGAGGGGCATGGTCGAGTTGGTGGGCCTTGCGAAAGCGAGCCAGCGCAGCGGCGTCATCGCCGTGCCGGCGTAACTCGATTCCCTCGCGGATGAGAAGATCGGCGTCGGCAGCGATCGCCGTTTGGCAAAAACCCAGGACGAGAAGAAGAATACCCGCCAGGACAATCCGCGAATAGGCTTTCGCCATGGGCGGACTCTAACCTACTCCGACGCACACACAATCCTTCGATTCAAATCGGCAGTACGAATCGTTGTGCCAAGCCATCTGTGCTTGTATCGGGATCGCGCCATGGAAGTTTCTTCGCCGTGGCTCGCACCTCACTGCCGGCGATTCTCCGAAGGCGAGGATTTGAGCAAAAATCGGCATGCGACGCTTGCCTCACCGGCACACCGATCTTTTCGCCTGGGCCTGGGGCGCGATTCTCATGGCGGACAGAGTTCTTCAAACACTCAGGGCCAAATGGACCTTTGAACAGATCCTGGGGATCGAGTGAGCCAGGAGAACATTCCTTGATTTCTCCCGCTCGCTACGCCCAGCCTAAGATTCCGCCCTTCCAGGCACGGTTTTTCTCAAGCCGGCCGCCGAGATTCCACTGACCGTGCTGTGGCTGCCGACCAGCGTGGACAAAGGTTGCCCGAATTTCTTGCGTCAGGGCCTGAAAGCCCCGGCAGTCACGGTGCCCATCGAAAGGATCGACGAACCCGGCTACCCAGAAGGTGAAGACTATCCGGCCAGCGAACCCTGGACGCTCTTCAAGTACGAACAGCGCCCAACCGGGTGGCAGTTACTCTGGGAAGACCGGCGCTACCTGGACGGCACCATTCCTGCCGAGGAAACCGAGTACCTCGACGACCGCCACGCCAAGTTTCCCAACGCCGTCGTCAATCCGGTCCCTCCACCGGCGTAGTTGCCCTTAAGATGGCCCGATGAAGATCATCCTGTTCGGCGCCACCGGCATGGTCGGGCAAGGCGTCTTGCGCGAGTGCCTGCTGGACGCCGAGGTCAGCGACGTGCTGTCGATCGGGCGCACCGCCACCGGCCAGACGCACGCCAAGCTGCACGAACGCCTGCTGGCCGATCCCAGCGACCTGTCGTCGATCGAAGACGAGCTGGAAGGATACGACGCCTGCTTTTTCTGTCTGGGCGTGACTTCGTCCGGAATGACCGAGGCGGCGTATCGAAAGATCATTTACGACCTGACCATCGCGGTGGCCAACACGCTTGGCAAACACAACCCGGGCCTGACCTTCATCTTTGTCACCGGCGCCGGCACCGACAGCACCGAGCGCGGACGATCGATGTGGGCGCGGGTGAAAGGCCAGGCCGAAAATGCCCTTTTGAAGATGCCGTTCATCGCGGCATACATGTTCAGGCCAGCGATCATCCGCCCCATGCACGGGGCAACATCGAAGACAGCCAGCTATCGATTTTTTTACACCGTCCTGGGGCCGCTGATTCCATTGCTGCGATTGGTGTTCCCACGCTCTGTCACCACCACCGAGAACATCGGCCGCGCCATGCTGGTGGTCGCCAGGCGCGGCGCCCCGAACCCGATCATCGAAAGCGCCGAGATCGACGCGCTGGCCAAGACGCAAGCGGTGGCCCGGACCTAGCCGGTCGCCGGTGATGCGCCGGTTTTCTCCAACCGCGCGGCCGACGGCACGGGCCCCCGCGCGGGTCATCGCCGCCGCGCTGGCGCTGGTCATCGGCGGGCTCATCGGTCCAGCGCCGTGGCCCGCGCGGGCCCAAGCGACCGCCGACGGCGCCAATCTGGCCGACAACTTGTCCACGTTGCCGGCGCTGCTGAACGCGCTGGGCGGCGACGTCATCACCTTCACGGCGGCGAACGCCGAGGCGCACGTGGCGACGCTGGTGGCGGCCCCGCCGGCCGCCGTCGAGGCGGTGCTGCGCACGCCGGCCGCCTATCTCCAGGCCATCCCGTCACTGGCGCGCGCCGACGTCGTCGAGCGACGGCCGCGGCCCGGCGGCGGCGAGGATCTGCTGGTGGACTGGGAGCTCGAGATCCCACTTTTCAATCTGCGCGGCAAACTGTGGGTGGGCGGCGACGGACCGCGCGTCGTCATGGACCTGGTCGAAGGAAATTTCGCCCCCGGCCAGCTGGTGTTCACCTGGGCGCCGGCCGGCAGCGGGCAAACGATCGTGGCGCTGCGCGCGCGGGTGAACAATCAGGAAGGCGGCTGGGTGATCAAGCGCGTGGCGTCGCACAGCCGGTACGCGGGCCCCGCCATCAACGCGGCCGCCGCGTATGTCGCCGCCCGTGCCATGGCGGCGCTGGCCGAGCACCCGCGCGACGCAGGCGCACGCCGCCCGCACGCGCCACCGTCGCCGCCCACTTTGGCGGCGATCAACGGCCGCCCCTTGGCCGAGCGCCTGCTGGCCGCCGACGGCGCCGGCACTGCGGCCCTGGGCCTGGTCAGGCGCGCGTCGTCGGGACGGCTGGCCATGGTGTCGATCGCCGTTCCCACCCGGCGCGCCGCCGACGGTGCCGCGGCCGCGCTAGGGGCGCCGGAGAGCTGGCGGGCGTTCCCCGGCTGGAAGCACGTCGACCGCGTGCCGGCGGCGCCCGACGGAAACGGCTTCGTCGACGTCGACGTGCGCGATAACGTCCCGTTCGTCGACTTCGATGCGCGCTGGAGGCTGTGGCCGGGCCCGCCGCCGCGCGCGCAAGCCACCAGCGGCAGCGGACACGGAGCCGTCTTCGGATGGGATCTGGTGGACACCGCGCCCCCGCGCCTGCCCGCCACCGCGGCCGTGCTGTCGCTGTACCCGCGCCTGGAAGCGCTGGGCTACGTCCCGCGCAAGTTCATCGCCGCCGAACCGCTGCTCGAGCACGGGCTGGCCTTGGCCCTGGCGTATGCCGACGCGATGGCGGCGCGCGACGCCCTGGACGCGACAGCCGCCGCGCCGGTCGATCAGAAGCGGCAGTAACCGACGTCGTAGTTGGCCAGAGCCACGCAGAGCATTCCCGTCTGGCAGCCGGTGGTGGTGGCGCCGGGCCGACAGAGATCAGCGCAGACGCTGGATGCCGGGTTGCCGGGATCGGACGTGATGCAGACCAGGCGCGCGTCGCAATCGCTCTGGGTGACGCAGGTGAACTGCGGGCCGCCCATGGCCCCCTTCGGCAGACAAAACGTGTCGCCTTGCAGTTTGTCGTCGGGATGGCAGGACTGGGTTTTGGGGCAATCTTGCAGCAGGAGATCGCAAACCTGATTCCCGCTGCGATCGCTTCCGCCGCCGCCGTCGCGGCTGCCGTCCACCGCGGCGTCGTCGACGGCAATGAAGTCTCCGTCGTTGGATAGATCCGGACGGGCGTCGTCGGGACCCAGCAAATAGCGGCAACCGCCCGCGCCGAGGCCCAGCGCGGCGATCATCGACAGGCCCATCGACAAGAAGCGCGCAGTGGGAACAACCCGACTCACGCGCTCAGGTTATCGGAAAAGCGCCGGCCCTGCCCAATTCACGGCGACGACGGTCACGGAGGGGACGACGAGGACGGCGCGCCCAGCTCGCAGATGCCGGCGCCGCAGAACGGGGTCTCGCTGCACGACGGATCGGTGGACATCATCTCGGTGCAGGCGGTGCCGGCGCAGCGCTTCTTGCGATCCTTTTCGTAGCTGGTCTTGTCTTTCTTGGGGATCGCCCGCTGCTTGCCACCCTTGTTGCAGGGACAGCAGTCGTCGACCACCAGCACGCAATCGTGGTCGACCTTGCAGTCGGCGGTCCCCGCGGCGGCGGCGCTCTTGCGTTTGCTGTGCTTGGCGACAGCCGGGTGCGACCAGCCCACGGCCAGCGCCAACAGCGCGAGCAGGGTCAGGCGGGCGGCGTGGTGACTTCGAAGAATCGGTTTAGGCATGGCGGGGAAAATATACACACGCCGAAGCCGCGTCTGGTAGAGACAAGGCGTGGAATTGCCCTGGTCGCTGCGCGCCTGGTTCGTGGCCGATTTCGTGGTCGGCGTGGTGGTCGGCCTGCCCGTGCTGGTCAGCCCGGCTTACGTGCTGGGGCATTTCGGCTGGACGACGATCGATCCGGTGGCGGCGCGGTTGGCGGCGGCAGCGTTGCTGGCCATCGGCCTGCAGTCGTTTTTCGGCCTCAACGACGGCATCGAAACCTATCGCGCGATGCTGCGTTTGAAGGTCATCTGGTCGATGGCCGCGGTGATCGGCTTGCTGGCCGCGATCGCCGACGGCGGCCCGCCGGCGACGTGGGCGTTGCTGGCCGTTTTCTTGGTGTATCTGGGCGTGTGGTCGCACCACGCGATCCGTTTGAAGCAAATGGCCGGCGCTCCCGCCGACGGCGCCGAGCCGGCGGAAGCCGCTGACGACAGCAGCGACGGCGCTCCCGACCCAGGCGACCAGCGCTGACCCGACGAATGCCCGCTGTGCGGCCGCCGCTTCGGCTATCCTGAGCCCGCTGATGAACGCGGGCAGCCGAAGCTGGTGGAAAAAGTGCGCCCTCGCTCTGCCTTGCGCGGCGCTGGCCATCGCCCTTGGTGCGGGGTGCGAATCGCGGCACGCCCGTCGCTATCACGGCGGCGGCAAGCACGCCGACAACGAGAGAGCGACCCTGCCGCCCATCGAACCGTCGCCCCCGGAACCGATCCCGGTCACGCCTCCGCCGCCGCCCGAGCCGGTGCGACCGCCGCCACGACCGCGACGCCCGGAACCGAAAGACGATCGTCTGGGCGCCTGCGGGTCCGGCAGCGGCCCGCGCTTCAATGTCCATGGCGTCGACGACGATGACACCTTGAACGTGCGCGCCCAGCCCGATCCGCAAAGCGACGTCCTGGGCCAGCTTTCTCCGCACGCCACCGGCCTGCTGTCGCTGGGCCAGCGTCACCACGTCGGCAGCGCCACCTGGCACAAGGTCAAATGCGCCGCCGTCGTCGGCTGGGTCAACGAACGCTTCCTCTCACCGCGGTGAGGTGAGTGGAAAAAGACGCGTCCGCGTCTCCGAACGCAATCGTCACCTTGAACAGAGCAGCAAGCGGCCGCCAGCCGGCGCAACCCCAAAACTAACGATTCGCCGCCACCGCGATGCTCAGCACCAACGCCGTGGTCAACACCCCACCGACGGCGATGACCAGCGGCCAGTGGTGGCGCGCCCAACCTGCCGGATCGTCGGCCAATCGCGGGCTGGCTGCCGGCAGCGGCGCCACCAACACCGGCGCACCCGGGCGCGGAGGTGCCAGCGGTTCGTTGATCGCCGTCGACGCCGCAGCTGCCCCCCCTGCCGGCGCATCGTTGCCACTCGACGGACCAAGGCCCAGGTGGTCGATGTGGCGCGCCTCCTCGCAGAGGCGCAGGACCGTGGCGTCGACGGTGCCAGCTTCGACCGGCAACGGCACCACCGCGGCGTCGTGCTTGATGCCGGTGGCGTCGATCAAGCGGATCTCCAGTTGCAGCGACGGCGCTCCCAGTTGCACCTCGCCGACCAGCGCGTACCGGGCGCCCATGCGGCGCGCGTGCGCGCCGGCTACCTGATCGTCGATCACCAGCGACGGGCGCGACGGGACCGCCACCTCCTGCGCCGGGCGATCCAGCGCCACCACCGCGCCCCACGGCGCATAGCCGACCTGTTCGACGTGCACCAAATGTTCGCCGTAGACCACGTCCTTGAAGATCGCGCCGCCGCCGCCGATCGACAGCGCGGCGCCACCGTCGAAAGCAACCGTGGCGTCTGCCGGACCGCGCACGGTCAGCACGCCGTGCGCTCGCCCGTGCACCTCGGCCAAGGCCCGCGCCCAGTCGTCCATCACCTGCGGCGGCGTCTCGCGCGGGTTCAAGGCGCGCGTCGGCGTCAGGATCACCGCGCGCACGTAATCGGCGTAGGCGCGCGCCTGGGTCGCCTGATCCACCGACCGTTCTGGTTTCCAGTCGGCGCGCGCGATGGTCATGCCCCGATAGAGATACAGATCCGACAACAGATCGGTGCTGACGCCGGCACCGCCGGTGGCCACCACGGTGTCGGCCGCCTCGTTCAGCGGGTGAACAGCTTCGTCGAAGCGCAGCTTTCGCACCCGATCCTTGGCCAGAGCGATCGCCTCCACCGCTTGTTTCGCCGGCGCGGGCGGCGCCGCGATATCGATGGTCTCCATTGGCAACAAGTGGGCGTGCTGGGCGGCGCCGGAAAGCAGCCGGGACGCCAGCTCGTTGAACGGCGCGTCCGGCTGATGGGCGTAGATCGAATAGACGATCGGCGCGGCCGCATCAGCAGCCTGCGCCGGCCCCGCCGCCGTCGCCAGGGCGGTCACGCCAGACCCGAGCACCGCCGTCACCACCCACGCCCGACAAACCGATCGGCAAATCATCCTCCGGATTTTGCGCCACGATCGGCGCCGGTCAATTTCATCGCCAGCGCCTGACATAGACGGCAGGGCGGCCAGCCGGTTATACAGACTTATGGCACCGCAATCGGCCGACCGGCTGGCGGGGTTCGGGACGTCGATCTTCACCGAGATGTCCAGCCTGGCGGTCAAGCACGGCGCGGTGAACCTGGGGCAAGGCTTCCCGGATTTTCCGGCGCCCGACTTCATCAAAGAAGCGGCCATCCGGCACATTCGCGAAGACCGCAACCAATACGCTCTGTCCTTCGGCGTGCCCCGCTTGCGGTCGGCGCTGGCCGACAACTGGCTGCGGCGCCACGGCGAGACCCTGGACCCCGACGCCGAGATCACCGTCGCCAGCGGCTGCACCGAGCTGTTGCTGGACGCCATGCTGGCCTTCGTGAATCCCGGCGACGAGGTGATCATCTTCGAACCGGCGTACGACGCCTACGTCCCCGACATCCTGATGGCCGGCGGCACGCCGCGCGTGGTGCCCCTGCGCCTGCCGCGCTGGGAGTGGGATCCCACCGAGCTGCGCGCGGCCTTCAATTCCAAGACCCGCGCCGTCGTGCTGAACACGCCCCACAACCCGACCGGAAAAGTTTTCTCGCGTCCGGAGCTGGAGTTTCTGGCCGGGCTTTGCCGCGAAAACGACGTGCTGGTCATCAGCGACGAGGTCTATTCAGAGATCACCTTCGACGGCATCCGCCACGTCCCCATCGCCACCCTGCCCGGCATGCGCGAACGCACCGTCACCATCGACAGCATGGGCAAGACGTTCAGCGTGACCGGATGGAAGGTCGGCTGGGCCATCGCCGCGCCGCCGCTGACCCAGGCCCTGCGGGCCGCGCACCAGTTCGTCACCTTCACCAACTCGGTCCCGTTTCAAGAGGCGCTGGCCGACGCGCTGACCACCGCCACCGCCACCGATTTTTACGCGGAGCTGCGCGCCACGTACACGCGCCGCCGCGATCGCCTGGCGGAGATCCTGGACGGCGTCGGGCTGACCACCCTGCCGGCCCAGGGTGCGTACTTCCTGCTGTCGGACGCCAGCGCGTTCGGTTTTTCCGACGACGTGTCCTTCTGCAAGCACCTCTGCGTCGGCGTCGGCGTGGCCGCCATTCCGACGTCGGCGTTCTACGGCGATCCACAAAGGGCGCCGCTTTTGGCCCGGTTCTGCTTCGCCAAGCGCGACGAATCGATCGAGACCGCCGCCCTCCGTTTGCGCCGACTGCGACCGTTGCACTGAACGCCACGACGCGCGCGAACGCGCTATTCCCAGGCGTCGAACGTGTCGAACTGCATCGAGTACGTCGCCCGGCCTTGCGTGGCGCTGCGCAGATCCGTGGAATAGCCAAACATGCGGCGCAGGGGGATCTTGGCCAGGATCACCCGCTGCGCGCCGCGGAAGCCGACGTCTTCGATCTGGGCGCGGCGGGCGTTGAGATCGCCCAGCACGTCGCCGACGTTGGCCTCCGGGCAGCTGACCTCGACGCGCATGATCGGTTCCAGCAAGCGCGTGCCGGCGTCGCGCACCGCCTGGCGCAGGGCCTCGCCCACAGCGGCTTTTTCGCCGGCCACGTTCGAGGCGTCGGGGCGGTATTCGATGGCGGTGATCACCACCTCGACGTCTTCGATGGGGAAACCTTGCGGGCCCGAGCGCATCGCCTCGCGCGCGCCTTCCAGCGCGGCGTCCAGGATCGCCTGGGGCGTCTCCGGGATCTTGTGCGCGGGCGACACCGGCGGCTTGGCCAACGCCAGGCGCAGGTCGTTGCCGGATTTTCTCGCGCGGGGGGCCACGTGAACGCGGGCGTGGCCGAACATCGATTCGTCGTCGACCGTGCGTTCGAACCGCGCCTCGCCGTCGGCGGGCGCCGCCAGCGTCTCGCGGTACATGACCTGCGGGCGGCCGACGTTGGCCTCGACGCCGTACTCGCGGCGCAGGCGATCGACGATGATGTCCAGGTGCAGTTCGCCCATGCCGCGGATGATCATCTGGCCGGTCTCGGCGTCTTCGCCAAAACGAAAGGTCGGGTCTTCGTCGCCGAGCTTGGCCAGGCCAAAATCCAGCTTTTCTTTTTCGGCCTGGGTCTTGGGTTCGATGGCGCGCGAGATGACCGGCTCGTAGATGTCGATCCGCTCCAGCAAGATGGGCGTCTTCGGCGAGCAGATGGTGTCGCCGGTGCCGGCGTCGCGCAGGCCCATCGCCACCACGATGGTGCCGGCGCCGGCGCGTTCGATGCGCTCGCGCCGGTTGGCGTGCACGGAGAACAAGCGAGCGACCTTCTCGTTCTTGCGCGTGCGGGCGTTCTGCACCTCCTCGCTCGCCTTGATCACGCCCGAGTAAATCCGCAGGTAGACCGCCTTGCGTCCCTCGTCCATCGCCACCTTGAAGGCCAGGGCGGCCAGCGGCGCCGAATCTTCCGGCGGGCAGCTGATGGTCTCGCCCGTGATCGGCGAGACGCCTTTGATCGGCGGAACGTCCAGCGGCGACGGCAGGTAGTGACAGACAGCGTCCAGCAACGACTGCACACCTTTGTTGCGCAGGGCCGCGCCGGCCAGCACGGGAACGATGCCGCAGGCGATGGTCGCGCGCCGCAACGCCGCCATCAGCGCCGCAGCGTCGATGGGCTGGCCTTCCAAAAAGGCGTTGGCGATGGCGTCGTCGAAGTCGGCGGCGGCCTCGATCAGTTTTTCGCGCGCCGCTTGCACCTCGGCGGCCATGGCGGCGGGCGGCGGGCCCTCCACCGGCGGCTCGGTCTCGTCGCCGGAGAACACCAGGGCCTTTTCGTGCACCAGATCGACGACGCCGGTGAAACGGTCCTCGGCGCCGATGGGCAGCTGGATCGGCACCGGGCGCGCGCCCAATCGAGTGCGGATCTCCTCGACGGCGCCGGCGAAATCGGCGCCGGCGCGATCCATCTTGTTGATGAAGGCGATGCGCGGGACGCGGAACTTGTCGGCCTGGCGCCAGACGGTTTCCGACTGCGGCTCGACGCCTGACACGCCGTCGAAGACCACCACCGCCCCATCCAGCACGCGCAGGCTGCGTTCGACCTCGATGGTGAAGTCGACGTGCCCGGGCGTGTCGATCAAATGAATGTCGTAACCCTGCCAGGAAAAGCTGGTCGCGGCGGCGGTGATGGTGATGCCGCGTTCGCGCTCCTGCGGCATCCAGTCCATCTGGGCCTGGCCGTCGTGGACCTCGCCGATCTTGTGAATGCGGCCCGAATGAAACAGGAAGCGTTCGCTGACCGTGGTCTTGCCGGCGTCGATGTGCGCGACGATGCCGATGTTGCGAACCCGGGTGATCTTGGGCGGAGCGGCCATGATTCCGGCGGCAGTATACGCGCGGCCCGCCGTCGATCCATGCCGTTCAAACCACCGGCGGCGACCCGCAGGCGGGCAAGCACAGCGATCATCGATGCTCGTCGTGGCGTGAAATCGTGGGCATCATGTGCGAAGAACGTCGCATGCGAATCGGCCGTCCCACCTGTGCTAACCGGAGCGCCGTCGAATCATGAACCTGCTTTTCGCCGCTGGCCTCCTGCTGAGCCTGGCCGCGCCGACGCCACCGACGGGCGCGCCGACGCCCGACGAGGAACGGCTGTTCGCGGATGGCTTGCGCGCCTTCGACGCCGGCGACGCCCGCACCGCCCAGACCGCGTGGGAGCAAGGCTACGCCCTGCGCCACGACCCGGCGTTCCTGGTGCGCATCGGCGAGGCCCAGGAAAAAAACGGCGCCGCGCGCGAAGCGGCCCAGACTTATCGGCTGTACCTGCACGAAGCCCCGGACGCCGCCGATGGGCCGGACATCGAACAACGCCTGGCCCGCCTGGCGGCCGCCGCACCCGCGCCAGACGTCACCCCCGCGCCGACCACGAACGTGGTGCCCGCCGCGCCGCCGCCCGTGCTGCCGGTCGCGCCCGCGGTCGACGAAGAACAGAGCCGCGACCGGTCCGCCCGTCGCAGGGCCAGCACGCGATCGTCGGGCTGGAATGCTCTCAACACCACGGCCTGGGCCGGTCTGGCGGCCACGGTGCTGCTGCTGGGAACGGCGGCGTTTTATGGTGCCTCGGCGGCGTCGCACAAGGATGACGTCAACAGGCTGGTACTGTACCGCGTGCCGGAGACCGGCGCGCCGCTGGAATATCAGTCAGTGGCGGGCGAATACGACAGCGCCGTCCAGCAAGGCCGCCACGACGACCGGGTGGCCAAGGCCCTGTTGCTGACGGCGGCGGGCACGGCCGCGGTGGCGACGGTGTTCTTCATCATCGACGGCGTGCGCGAATCGCCGGGCGGGGTGGCGCTGGGGCCGGGCAGCGCGGGCGGCCTGGCGGTGGCCGGTTCGTGGCGGTGGCGGTTCTGATGCGACGGTGGCGCTGGGCCCTGGCCGCGCTGGCGATCCTGGCCGCCGCGGGGGCGACAGCTTGTTTTTCCCCGCGCCAGCCTGGTTGCGCGTTTTCCTGCACCATCCCGCCGCACGCCTGCCCCGCCGACTACACCTGCGGCAGCGACGGTCTTTGCCACCGCGCCGACGGCACGGGGAACTGCGACGTGGACGCCGGCGGCCAAACCGACAGCGCGGGCGAAACGGACGGCATTTAACCGCCGAACAAAGGCTGGCGCTTGGCCCGGGGCGGACTTAGGCTGTGCCTTGTCACATCCCCGGAATGGCGGTGCAGGCATGCCGGCTACAAAAGTGAACAGCTCCGAGAATCAACCGACGATGACCCGGACGGTGATGATCGTCGACGACGATCGCGACATCCGCGAAAACCTGGGCGAGCTTCTGCGCGACGAAGGGTTCACCGTCGAGGCGGCCTGGAACGGCGCCGAAGCGATGAAGCGCCTGCGCTCGGGCTTCAGGCCCGATCTGATCATCTTGGATCTGATGATGCCGGTGATGGACGGCGCCACGTTTCGTTCCCGGCTGCGCGAAGACAACGGCATGTCGGCGATCCCGGTCATCGGGCTGACGGCTTTTCCGAAGGTCCCGGTCGACTTCAAGTGTCTGATCAAGCCGTTCCGTTTCGACCGATTGATGGACCATATCCGAACCGCGCTGCACTAAAGCCCCCCGCGTCCGGGTGAGTTTCGCCCGCGTCACGACTTTCGCGTGGAGCGGGCGACCCTCCCCGTATAGACTGCGCCGCGGAAGAATCTATGGGCGTTTTCTATCTGTTCAGTAAAGAGGGCCGCGACCAGCGCGCGCGCGAGAAAAACATCGGCCGCGCGGTGAACAAGTGGTCGCAATCCCCGGATCGGATGCGGGCCCTGCAGTCGCTGCGCGACGACGGAACGCCCGACGCCATCTACGGCCTGCTGCGCCGGTTCGGGATGATGTACGACAAGACCATCGAGGACGAGCAGGAGAAGGATTGGGTCTTCGAGATCCTGGTGGAAAAAGGCGCCGGCATCGTCCCGTCCATCCAGAAATATTTGTTCTCCGCTGATTCCATCGCCTGGCCGCTGCGCCTTCTGGACAAGGTGGCCAACAAGGAACAGGAGCTGGAGGTCATAAAAAGCGTCCTTGACCGTCACGAGCCGGGGTACGAGCGCGACCCGACGAAAAAAATTCAGCTGCTGAACCACATGGCCAGCCTGAAGGACGCGCGCATCCCCGGCATGGTGCTGCCTTACCTGGCCGACATGGACGAAGGCGTGCGCTATGCGGCGGTCGAGGCGCTGGTCCGCTCGGGCAGCGAGGAGGTGGCGCGCGAGCCGATGTTGCTGCAGTTCATCGCGCCGACGGAGGACAGCCGCCGCATTCGCATCCGCATCGCCGACGGCTTCGCCGATCTCGGCTGGCTGGTGAAAGGCCACCGCGGCGAAGTGGAGAAGCAGCTGCCCGAACAATTTCAGATCGATCGGGAAGGCCACATCAAGCGCAAGCCCGACGCCCAAAAGAAAGACAGCTAAGCGCGCACCATGCCCAAGCGGAACGACATCAAGACGGTGATGCTGATCGGGTCCGGCCCGATCGTGATCGGACAGGCCTGCGAATTCGACTACTCGGGGACGCAGGGCGTGAAGGCCCTCAAAGAAGAGGGCTACCGCGTGGTGCTGGTGAACTCCAACCCGGCCACCATCATGACCGACCCCGAGCTGGCCGACCGCACCTACGTCGAACCGCTGACCGTCGACGTCTTGACCAGCGTCATCGAACGCGAGCGCCCGGACGCGCTGCTGCCCACGCTGGGCGGGCAGACCGCGCTGAACCTGGCCATCGAGCTGCACAAGGCCGGCGTGCTGGCCAAGTACGGCGTCAAGCTGATCGGCGCCCAGATCGAAGCCATCGAAAAAGCCGAGGACCGCGAGCTGTTCAAGCAGGCAATGCAAAAAATCGGGCTGTCGGTGCCCTTGTCCGGTTACGCCCACTCGCTGACCGAGGCGCGGGCGATCCAGGCCCAGCTGGCGGCGGACACCGGCGTCGGGTACCCGGTGATCTTGCGGCCGTCGTTCACGCTGGGCGGCTCGGGCGCCGCCATCGCCTGGAACGCGCAGGAGTTCGACGACAAGGTGAGCTGGGGCCTGCAGCAAAGCCCACGCGGCGAGGTGCTGGTCGAGCAGTCGGTGCTGGGCTGGAAGGAATACGAGCTTGAGGTGATGCGCGACAGCGCCGACAACGCCGTCATCATCTGCAGCATCGAAAACTTTGACCCGATGGGCGTGCACACCGGCGATTCCATCACCATCGCCCCGGCCATGACCCTCACCGACAAGGAGTACCAGATCATGCGCGACGCCGCGCTGGCGGTGATCCGCGAGATCGGCGTCGAGACCGGCGGGTCGAACATCCAGTTCGCCGTCAATCCCCAGAACGGCAAGATGATCGTCATCGAGATGAACCCGCGCGTCTCGCGTTCGAGCGCCCTGGCCTCGAAGGCCACCGGGTTTCCCATCGCCAAGATCGCCACCAAGCTGGCCATCGGTTACACGCTGCCCGAGGTGCCGAACGACATCACCCGCGAGACGCCGGCCTGCTTCGAGCCGACCATCGACTACGTGGTCACCAAGGTGCCGCGCTTCGCCTTCGAGAAATTTCCCGGCGCCGACAGCGAGCTTGGCCCGCAGATGAAGTCCGTCGGCGAGGTGATGGCCATCGGCCGCACCTTCAAGGAGTCTTTCGGCAAGGCGCTGCGCTCGCTGGAGATCGGCCGGTGGGGGTTGGATCTGGATCGGGTTCCGCCGCTCGAGGATTTGAAGCGGGCCATCGTGCGGCCGGGACCCGATCGCTTGTGGCAGCTGGCCGAGGCGATGCGCGCGGGTCTGTCCAACGCCGAAGCGTTCGAGCTGACCAAGATCGATCCCTGGTTTCTGGCTCACCTGCGGCAGATGCTGGACGAGGACGAGGCGGCGCGGATAGACGGTGCGAAGCTGGGCGAAAGGGCCCTGGACGACGGCGTGTCGCTGGCCCGGCGCAAGCGCCTCGGCCTGTCAGACCGGCGGCTGATGAAGCTTTACGGCGTGTCCGAGGAGGCCGTCCGCCAGGCCCGGCTCAAGCATGGCGTGCGGCCGGTCTTCAAGCGCGTCGACACCTGCGCCGCCGAATTCGAGGCCCACACGCCGTACATGTACTCGACGTACGAGACGCCCACCGAGGAGTCCGTCGACGGCCAGCCGCTGACCGCCGTCGAGACCGAGTGCCGGCCGACGCAAAAGAAGAAGATCGCCATCCTGGGCGGCGGCCCCAACCGCATCGGCCAGGGGATCGAGTTCGATTACTGCTGCGTCCACGCCGTGCAAGCGCTGCGCGAAGACGGCTACGAGACCATCATGATCAACTGCAACCCTGAAACCGTCTCGACCGATTACGACACGGCCGATCGGTTGTACTTCGAGCCGCTGACCCGCGAGGATGTTCTGGAGATCCTGGACGCCGAGAAGCCGGAAGGGATCATCGTGCAGTTCGGCGGGCAGACGCCGCTGCGCCTGGCGGTGCCGCTGATGAAGGCGGGCGTGAACCTGCTGGGCACCAGCGCCGACGCCATCGATCGGGCGGAGGATCGCCAGCGCTTCGGCGAATTGTTGCGGAAGCTCGACCTGCGGGCGCCGGCCTGGGGCACGGCGCGGGGCCTCGGCGAGGCGCGCCAGATCGCCGACCGCATCGGGTACCCGGTGATGGTGCGACCGTCGTACGTTCTCGGCGGGCGAGCGATGGAGATCGTCCACGATCCGTCGGGCCTGGCCGAGTTCGTGCTGACCGCCATGGAGGCCTCGCGCCGCGAGAGCTTGTCAGCGCACGCGGGCGAGGAGGACGCGCCCATCCTGATCGATCAGTTCTTGCCCGACGCCATCGAGGTCGACGTCGACGTGGTGGCCGACGGCACCGATCAGGTGATCGGCGGCGTGATGGAACACATCGAAGAGGCGGGCGTGCACTCGGGCGATTCGGCGTGCAGCTTGCCGCCGTTCTCGCTGCCGCCGGAGACCGTCGAGGCGATCAAGACGCAAGCGAAGGCGCTGGCCCGGGAGCTCGGCGTGCGCGGCCTGATGAACGTACAGTTCGCCGTGCCGCGCGACGGGCGCGGCATCTTCATCCTTGAGGTGAACCCCCGCGCCTCGCGCACGGTGCCGTTCGTGTCCAAGGTGACCGGCGTGCCGCTGGCCAAGGTGGCGGCGCGCATCGCCGTCGGCAAGACGTTAAAAGAGATGGGCATCCGCGAGGTCACGCACAAGCACGTGGCCGTCAAGGAAGCGGTCTTCCCCTTCGCGAAGTTCGCCGGCGTGGACACGCTGCTGGGCCCGGAGATGCGCTCGACCGGCGAGGTGATGGGCATCGACAAGACCTTCGCCGCCGCTTTCGGCAAAAGCCAGATCGGCGCCGGCACCAAGCTGCCCAGCAGCGGCCGGGTGTTTCTGTCGGTGCAGGACAGTGACAAGGGGGGCGCGGTGGCCGTGGTGAAAGGTCTCAAGGACCTGGGCTTTGAAGTGGTGGCCACCGCCGGCACGCACGCTTACCTGGCATCGGCGGGCGTCGAGGTGGAACGCGTGAACAAGGTGCGCGAGGGCCGGCCGCACATCATCGACCGCATGCTGGACGGCGACATCCAGATCGTCGTCAACACCACCGCCGGCGCGGTGGCGATCAAGGATTCCTTTCCGATCCGCCGCACCGCGCTGGTGCGCGGCATTCCGTATTACACGACTTTGTCGGCCGCGCGGGCGATGGTGGGCGCGCTGGCCGAGCTGCGGTCGGGGCGGATGAGCGTTCGTTCACTGCAGGAGTACCAGAGCGATGGCTAAATACCCGTTAACGCCACGCGGACAGCAAACCCTGCGCGAAGAATTGAAACGCCTGCGCGAGGTCGAACGCCCGAAGAACGTTCTCGACATCGAAGAGGCGCGCGCCCACGGCGATCTGCGCGAAAACGCCGAATTTCACGCGGCCAAGGAGAGACAGGGTTTCATTGAAGGACGCTCGCGCGATATCGATTCCATCTTGGCCCAGGCCGAGGTGATCGATCCGGGCAAGCTATCGGGCGAGCGGGTGGTCTTCGGCGCCACGGTCAGACTGACCGACACCGACAGCGGCGACGAGAGCACCTATTCGATCGTCGGCGACTTCGAAGCGGACATCAAACTGGGGCGCATCGCCATCTCGGCGCCGCTGGCCCGGGCCCTCATCGGGAAAGATCAGGGCGACACTGTCACCCTGCGGACGGCCAAGGGCTCGCGCGAATATCAGATCAGCGAAGTGCGGTTCGAGCCGCAGGAGTAGTGCGCTATCGCGGGTGGTGCGTGATTGCGTGGCGAAGTCGGCTTCGCCATCGCGCTTCGCCTATACCAACGATTGAGCGGTGGATCCGGATCCGTTCGATACACACGACCGTCGCTCTTGTTGCCAGCCGGCGCAGCGTGGGCGGGTGGCGCGGAGTCGAGGGGACCCAGCGGGTTGGCTCGTCGGGCCGCGTCCCTCGGCGCCACGAATTCAGAGGTCGCGTGGTCTAGGATCACGAACGCCAGCCCGACGAGCCAACCCGCTGGGAAGGCGTCCACGCAGTGACAGGACCCACCCACGCGTAGCCGGCGCACGCCGCAACAAGCTTGCCTGACTGGTTAGTGCGCGCCCGCGGTGCGAAGAGGGCGGAAGAACGCGCGGATCTCGTCGACCAGTAACTCGGGCTCTTCCATGGCCGCGAAGTGTCCGCCGCGCGGCATGACGGTCCAGCGCTGGACGTCGTAGAACCGGCGGGCCCACTCCTCGGGCGGGTTCGAGAGATCTTTCGGAAACAGCGCGAACCCGGCCGGGACCTTCGCGCCATGGGTCCACTCCTTGGCCCTCTCCACGATCCAGCGCAGCACGCTGGCATGCAGCAGATCGTAGTACGGCAGGAACGATGAGCCGATGGTCTCGGTCACCCAATAGGTCGTCACGTTGGTCAGCAGTTCGTCCTTGGTGAAGCGCCGTTCGACGCGGTCACCACAATCGCTCCAGCGCTGGAATTTTTCCACCAGCCAGGCGGCCAAACCAACCGGCGAATCGTTCAACGAATCAGCCAGTGTTTGCGGGCGTGAACCTTGAATCATCGCGTACGCCCCTTGGCGCATCGGGAACTGCTGGTTGGCGTCCAGGAAGGCATCTTCGGCTGGGCTGGGATCGGCCGGACGCTGGAAGGCGTGCCAGAACGGGACGTCGGTCAGGTGAATACCGACCACGCACGAGGGATGACTGCGCGCCAGGTGTTCAGTGACAGTGCTGCCCCAGTCGCCGCCGTGCGCGCCGAAGCGCTGGTAACCGAGCTCGTCGGTCATCAGCTTGTGCCACAGATCGCCGACGTGAAAGATGCCGCCGGCTTTCTTGCTGTTCGGCGGGTCGGAGAAGGCATAGCCCGGCAGGCTGGGCACCACGACGTCGAACGCGTCGCGCGCGTCGCCGCCGTGCGCCGCCGGGTTCGTCAGCAACGGGATCACCTTCAAGAAGCGCAGGAACGAATCCGGAAAACCGTGCGTCAGCAGCAACGGCAGCGGCGCCGGCCCCTGCCCGCGCTGGTGAATGAAGTGCACGGCGGCATCGCCGATGGTGGCGCGAAACTGGGGATGGCGATTGATCAGCGCCTCCTGCTCCCGCCAGTTGAAGTTCAGGCGCCAGTAGGCGATGAGCTCTCGCAAATAGTGCGGGTTCATCCCGGCGTCCCAGGTGTCGGCGCCCTGCCCTTCGGGGTCGAGGCGCGCGCTTGCCAGCCGCGACGCCAGATCGTCCAGCGTGGCCTGCGGAACGGCGACTTCAAAAGGCTGGAGCGACATGAGGGATGGCCAGCGGGTCAACGGGCTGCGGTTCAGCCCGGCCTTGGGGAGCGTTTAGAGATTGGAAAAAATCGATGACGTCGTCGGCATAAAGCTCGGGTTGTTCCAGGGCGGCGAAATGTCCGCCCTGCGGCATTGCCGTCCATTGGCGCACGTTCAACGTGCGCTCGGCGAAGCGACGTGGCGGGATGCCGCCGAGGTCTTTCGGAAACAGCGCCAGCCCGACCGGGACCTCCACCCGATCGGCCGCCGTCAGCGATGGCGCGCGCGCCTCGGTGTAGTAATTGAAGATCGACGCGCCGATGGTTTGCGTCACCCAGTACAGCATGATGTTTGTCAGCAGGTCGTCCTTGCCGATCAGCTGATCCAGCGGACCATCGACCCAGGAATGAAAGCGGTCGACAATCCACGAAGCCAAACCCACCGGCGAATCGTTGAGCCCGGCGGCCAGGCTGCGCGGCCCGGTCATCTGCACCAGGGCATAAGCGCCGTCGGCCATCCGCGCCTTGTTCAGGCCGTCCAAATATTTGTGTTCGGCCTTGGAGACTTTTGCCGGGTCGACATTGAAGGCGTGCCAGCCGAGATCGGTGAGGTGAATGCCGATCACCGACTCTGGATGTTCGATGGCCAGGATCTGCGCCAGGACGCTGCCGCCATCGCCGCCGGCCACCGCGAACCTTTGATAGCCCAGGATGACCGTCATGAGACGCCAGATCAGGTTGGCGCTGGCCCGCGCTGACTGGTCGCGGTTGACGCGGGGGACGGCGCCGGTGAAGGCGAAGCCCGGCAGCGAGGGAACCACCACGTCGAAGGATTCGCCGGCGAGTTCACCGGGCTCCTCGCCTTCTTCGTCGGGGTTGGCAAAGCGCGGGATCACCTTGTGAAAACGATGGAACGAATCCGGCCAACCGTGCAGCAGCAGCAGCGGTGTGCGCCGCGCGCCGCGTCCCTGAACGTGCACGAAATGAAGGCGCGCGCCGGCGACCTCGGCCGTGAACTGCGGCAGCGCGTTCAGCTTGGCTTCTTCGGCCCGCCAGTCATATCGGGTCAGCCAATGATCGACCAGGTCGCGCAGGTAGCGGTCGCTGGTGCCAGCTTGCCAGGCCGCCGACTCGCCCCTGGTCGTCCAGCGGGTCCGTCGCAGCCGCGCGAACAGATCGTCGAGCACCGCCTGCTCGACCTGGATTCGAAAAGGCCTGACGTCCATCCCACGTCAAAACCTAAATCTTGGCGCGCGTCCGTCAACCGGCGTTCCGATCGCCTCGACCTTCCACGAAGGCCATTCGGCGAAGGCAATTTGGTGAAGGCTAGTCGGCGGCGGTCTCGGCGGGAGCAGCTTCGGTGGGGACGTCGGTGCTGGCATCTTCGGCGGTGTCGGCGGCGTCTTCGGCGGTGTCGGCGAACGCGCTGTCGCTGCTGGCGTCGGTCTCGTCGGTTTCGGCGGACGCGGCGTCGGAAACATCCTCGCCTGCATCGGTCTCGCCGGTGTCAACCGGGGCGCCGGAATCGACTGGGGTGGTGTTTATCGGCGCGCAGATGCCGCCCCCGTTGTCGGCGGTGATGTTGCTGCAAAAATCGCCGTCCTGGCAGTCGCGGTTGACCTCGCAGCGATCGCCCGTGCCTTGTTTGCAGCCGCACACGAAAACCGCCAGGGCGAAGGCGAAACCAGCGAAGGACAGCGAATGTCTGGCCATGGAAGACGGTTGGGTTAACACGTGACGTGAGATTCGTAAAGCGCCCTCCTGGTTGCCCGGAAAGTGGGATAGCGTGCGGCCATGGCCCATTCCCCCGTCGCCAGCCGCCGCGGCCCGCTCTTCGGGGCGGTGCTGATGGTGCTGGGCATCGCCGCCGTCCCGCGCGCGGCCGTCCCGCAAGCGGCTGCGCCCAGCGAAAAGTCCGCCCCGCCAAAACGAGCGTCCGGCAAGAAGACCGCCGCCGAGAAGGAAGCCCAGACCTTCCTGGACACCGTCACGCCGCTGCTCTTGCCGGCGTCGACCACCTTCGCCCAGATCGACTGGGTCGCCGCCACCGACGCCACCGCCGACCACGTCGCCGAACGCACCGGCGCCGGGCGCGTCACCGCCACGTTGACCGGCGCCAAGCTGATCATCGATCGCAGCAAGGCGCTGCTGGCGCGGGCCAAGGATCTCGACGACCTGACGGCGCGACAGCTGCGCCGCCTGCTGCTGGCGGCGGCGGAGAACCCGGCCACCATCCCGGACGTGGTGGCCAAGCGTGTGGCCGCCGAATCCAAACAAGCCGGCCTGCTGGACAGCTATACGTTCTGCCTGAAGCCGAGGGCGGGCGGCGGCTGCGCGCGCCCCACCACCGCCAACGAGATCGACAACCTGCTCCGGCGCTCGCGCGATCTGGGCGAGCGGCAGCGGGCCTGGAACGCCTCCAAGGAGATCGGCCGGCCGCTGAAACCGGGACTGGTCGAGCTGCAGACCCTGCGCAACCAGGTGGCGCGCGAGATGGGGTACGCGTCGTACTTCGCGCTGACCGTCGCCGACTATGAGATGACCGTCGACGAGATGATGACGCTGCTGGACGCCTCTTTGGAGACGACGCGGCCGCTGTTCGACGGCCTGCACTGCCTGGCCAAAAATATCCTGGCGGCGCGTTTCAAGCGGCCGGTCCCGCCGACCACCATCCCCGCCCACTGGCTGGGCGATCGCTGGGCCCAGACCTGGCCGGGCCTGGTCGACGAGGTGAACCTGGACGCGCTGTTCAAAGGCGCCGCCCCCGAGACCATCGTCAAAAGCGCGGAGAGCTTTTACGTCTCGCTGGGCTTTCCCAAGCTGCCGGCGTCGTTCTGGGCGCAGTCGGATCTGTACCCTGTGCCGCCGTCGTCGCCGCGCAAGAAGAACGCCCATGCTTCGGCCTGGCACATCGACCACGCCCTGGATGTGCGTTCGCTGATGAGCGTCGAGCCGAACGCGCAGTGGTTCGAGACCGCCCACCATGAGCTCGGGCACATCTATTACTTCCTGTCGTACAGCACGCCCGACGTGCCGCCGCTGTTGCGCGAGGGCGCCAACCGCGCCTTTCACGAAGCGATCGGCGAGCTGGGAGCGCTGGCCAGCCAGGAGACGCCGTACCTGCTCAAGGTCGGCGTGCTGCCGCCCGGCAAGGAACCCGACCCGACGCGCTGGCTGCTGCAGTCCGGCCTGGAGTCGATCGTGCTTCTGCAGTGGGCCGCCGGCACCGTCAGCCATTTCGAGCGCGACCTGTACCAGAATGATCTGCCGCCCGCCGACTGGCAGAAACGCTGGTGGGAATACGTCGCCCAGTACCAGGGCGTCGCCCCGCCCGCCCCGCGCCCCGACGACGCCTGCGACGCCTGCACCAAGACCCACCTCAGCGACGATCCGGCCCGTTATTACGATTATGCGCTGGCCACGCTGATCAAATTCCAGCTGCACGATCACATCTGCACGAAGATCCTCAAGCAGGACGTGCGCGCCTGCGATTATTCAGGCAGCAAAGAGGTCGGTGATTTTCTCCGCGGCATCATGAAGCTGGGCGCCACCCGCGACTGGCGGACCGTCATCAAAGACGCCACCGGCGAAGCCATCTCGGCCCGCGCGATGATGTCGTTCTACGAGCCGCTGACCGCCGAGCTGGCCAAGCGCAACGCCGGCAAAGACTGCGTGCGCTAGCGCCCCGCTACGGCTGTATATCGTGGGCGGCCCTGACCCGCACCTGGATCGCTTGCAGCTCGGTCAGGGTGTCTTCAAAGACCGCCTTCATCATTTCGGCCTGGCCGGTGGCCTGGTCCACGTCGGTGCCGCCGCTTTTTCCCAGGCCGGCGACGAATTCATTTACCTGCTTGAGGTCGTCTTTGGCCACTTCGATGTAGTCAGTGATGCAATTGCTCAGGCGAAAGCGCAGCCGGCCAAGATAGGTGCTGTGCGGCTGGGTGGCGTAGTTTCCGCGCCCCGGGTAAAGACCCTGCACATAAAGCTCCATCGAGCCGCCATTCATCAAGGCGTTATAGGCGACCGGCCATTTGTCCCAGAGCTGTTCGAACGTGGCCGACGTGCCGGCTTCGATCGTCGAATACGCGGCAAAGTCGGCCGGCACCGCCGTCAGCCTTCCGTTCACCACCTCGTGATTGGTCGAGCGATGAAACGATCCGGCGTCGCCGCCACCCATCACGTTGCCAGGATTATTGCCCGCCGGGTCGATGGTGTAACCGGCCTGTTCGGCCAACCACTGCGACAGGATCAGCAAGAACCGATAATCCAGATACAGCGGATCGCGGGCCGTGCTGCGTTTTTCGATTTCGCGGGTCAACAGATTGGCCAGCGCCTTTAACAGATCTTTCTTCTTACGGACATTCGTTCGCAACGACCAGTGCTCAAGCCCCATGACAGTCCCCCTCGTTTCAATCAGTCCACCCGTTACGGGTAGGTCAATCCATAACCGTAAGCGAACAGCGGATCGTAGGTCGCATCGCCAAAGTTGATCGGAATCTGCGCCATCGTCCGCGGCCAGGACTGCGGCAGCTTTCCCGTCGGTTTGGCGTCGCCAAAAAGGATATCGGCAATGCCCTCGCCTTCCGTACCCGGCAGCCAGGCGGCGATCACCGCGTCGGCCAGTGGCAAGATCTTGTCCAGTAACAAGGGCCGCCCGCTGATCAGGATGACCACCGTCTTCAATCCGGCGTCTTTCATGGCCTGGATTGCCGCCAGATCGTCGGCGGCGATGCTCAGGTCGGCTTTGTCGCCTTCCCACTCGGCGTAAGGCGTCTCGCCGATGACCGCAATCCCGACTGTCGCGCCGGCCCCGCCCGAACCGTTCAGCGCGTAGGTGACTTTCGCCGGCGTCACCACGTCACCGATCGCCTTTCGTACCGTGGTCCCCACCGCGCCGGCCGAGCCCTGCCAGGTGATCGTCCAGCCGCCACACTGGTTGGCCATGTTGTCGGCGTTTTTTCCGCCCAGATGAACGCGAGCGATCGTCTTTGGCAATGGCAACAAGCTGTTGTCGTTCTTCAGCAGCACCAGTGATTCGCGCACCGCTTGCCGGCCCACCGCGCGATGGTCGGCCGAGCCCAGCGCCGCCGTCAACGTGCGGTCGACCTTCCCGGTCACATCAAACAGACCCATCATGCATTTGGTCATCAGGATGCGGCTGACGGCGTCGTCGATGCGCGTCTGCGGGACGCGCGCCGGCACCAGGCTTTTGACCAGCGCGATCTGCGCCGCCAGCGCGCGGCTGCCACCGGACAACATCATCAAATCGATCCCGGCGTTCAGGCCGGTGGTGTATTTGTCTTCGACGGCGGCGCCGGGGACGGTCTCGTCGATCCCGTCATAGTCCGAGATGACGAATCCTTTGAAGCCCAGCGTCCCCTTCAGCGTGTCGGTCAGCAGCTTGCCGTCGGCGTGACCGCGCAACCCGTTCCACATCGACACCGTGGCCATCACCGCGCCCACGCCCGCCGACACCAGCGACTGGTACGGCTTGACGTGAACGGCCATCATCGTCGCCTGATCGATCTGCGCGTCGCCGCGATCGATCAGGCCCGGGTTGACGTCCGCCTCGTTGGCGGTGCCCCACTTCGTGCCACCGTCGCCGGCAAAGTGCTTGGCCGAGCCAATCACCGCCACCTTCCCGCTGCCGATCGATCGTCGTCTTCGCGTATTCGAGAAGATCTCGTACCGCCACAGGGAGGAACAAGCAAGGTCGGCCCCGGCTACAATCCAGCGCTCCAAAACTTTCTTGATCGATCGTGGCGTCCACAGGTGGCGCGTCACGCGTCAGATAGTCTCGACCGAACGGTACGAAGGCTGCAGGAGTTCGTTGCTACTTGAGCCGAGCTTACCTTGGGAGGGCTGCCCAACCCGGCGTTGAACCCGACGGCCGCTTGCGCGGCCGCGGGTTAACGCCATAACGTTAGACGCACTCGCAATGAGGTCACAGGACATCGAAAGGCTGGGGGACCCGGATCTTCGTGTGGGCGGTCTGTCGCTGTGGGTCCATGGTCGCGCCTACGAGACCGCGACCGACTATTGGGACGGCAATTGGTTGAGACTTACAGCGTTCTGTCGGTACCCGGGAGCGTGGACGAGCGCGGAGGGCACGATTCTTCATCTTCCGGCGGTCATGAGGCTGCTCGACGACTGTGAGAAGGTCTTCGAGACGTTAGAGGGGAACGCGACACTGGCCTGCATGGAGCCGTACTTGGAGGTCGAGATCAGGTCGACTGGCTCGGGCCATCTCGCGGTCGGTATCTCGATCACACCTGATCATCTGACGCAATCCCATTCGTACATTGACGAACTCGACCAAACCTTCCTGCCCGCGATCATCGCAGGCTGCCGTTCTAGCCTCGCGAAGTATCCCATTCGGGGAGTGGCTCCGTCGGCGTCTAACCGGTGTTGCAGACGGACGATCACCTCGGTCGCTTCGCCTCAACGAGCCCACCGTAACCCACGCTCAAGGCGTGAGCCGGTCGTTCCATTCTGACTAGACCGCAGGAAACACGTCCGCGCGCAAGGAAAGGATAGGAAGAGAACATGGCTAAGCTCGTATTTGGAATGAATCAGTCCTTGGACGGGTACGTTGACCATATGGCGTTCGCGCCCAGCCCCACGCTATTTCGCTACTTCATCAAGGAAGCTCAGGGGCAGGCGGGCAGTGTATATGGCCGCCGAATGTATGAGATCATGCGTTACTGGGACGACGACCATTCTGAATGGAATGCGGAGGAGCGCGCCTTCGCGGCGGCGTGGCGAAACCAACCGAAATGGGTCGTCTCGCGCTCGTTGAAGGCGGTCGGCCCCAACGCCAAACTTGTTGAGGAAGATCTTGAGGGCGCGATCCGCGAGCTAAAGGCCGAACGCGACGGCGAGATCGAAGTTGCTGGCCCAGACTTGGCGCACAGCTTAACCAAGCTTGGCCTGATCGATGAATATCGAATCTACCTGCATCCCGTCGTCCTTGGTCACGGCAAGCCCTATTTCGCTGGCTCCCCGGCGCCGCTCCGCCTTATAGCTAGTGCACCGCCGTCGAAATAATATCAACGTTGCAGCGGTTCATCCCAGGCATCATGGGACGAACTGTTGCAATGAAGATTGGGTCGAAGCAGCGCCGGGAACTCGAGGAGATTGTCGCGCGTCCATCTGCGCCTGCCGG